>JAPVWS010000475.1 GCA_027493295.1 Candidatus Versatilivorator vitaminiformans
CACCCGTCCCGCCCGCATGCCGGCGTCGTTGTGGAGCGCGATGGCGTAGTCGGGGAGCGGAAACTTCTCGAACAATCCGTCGGCAAGCATGGCCCTGGCCCCGGCCCCCCGTTCTTCGGCGGGCTGAGCCACCATCAGCAGGGTGCCCTTCCAGCGGTTCTTCTCCCGGCTCAGGATTCGCGCGGCACCCACGAAGCAGGTCATGTGGACGTCGTGGCCGCAGGCGTGCATGAGGCCGATGGATTGGCCGTCCGAATCCTGAATTCGGACTTTGCTGGCATATTCCAGGCCGGTCTCCTCGGTGATGGGCAGTGCGTCCAGATCGGTTCTGAGCATGAGGGTCGGTCCCTCCCCGTTCCTGAGAAGACCGACGACGCCATGCCCTCCGATGCTCTGGCTCACCTCGAAGCCCGACGCCTCCAGCTCGCGAGCTATGCGCTGTGCGGTCCGGACCTCTTGGAAGGCGATCTCGGGGTTGGAGTGCAGGTGCCGGTAGAGCTCGAACAGGGCCGGGAATTCGCGATCGACCCTGGGAGGGATCCAGGAGAGGTCGGGCCCGGACGACTGAGCCAAACCGGGTGGAAGGCACTGGATGAAGAACCAGCAGAGGGCTGCCACCCAAAGAATAGGTCCGAAACTCCGGCGACCCCCGGTGTTTCTTCTAAGGAATGGGAACATGGACAGTGGCATCAACGCTGTCTGCACCGTCGGGTTGGGCATCTACGGGTCCCTGGATTTACCCGGCACTGGGGGATTCAACGGTTTGGAGACCCGGTCCCGTTGCCCTGGATCAGGTGGCGGGTGATGGTGGCCCCGACCGTGGAGAAATCCTCCAGGGGAAAGAACGGCAACTGTTTCTGCCGGCAGAGATTGGCCAGCCTGCTCAGTCGCTCGATGACGTCCTTGATGCCGGCACTCAAAACGGTCAGGGGGATTTCATGGTGCCGGCACCATTGTGCAAAGGGTGGAAAGGATTCGTCGATTTCAACCCGCTGCCTGAGAAAGTCCAGGACCTGATCGAGGTCTCCCCGGATGGTTGCCACTTCGGCCGCGATCCCGTCGCGAAGGGAAATTTCTCCGCTGGCGATCTTGCCGCCGATATCTCTGCGAAACTCCACTCCCCCGAAGGTCTCGGCCAGCAGGTTGATGGTGTCGGGATGGGCGATGGTCCCGTCGAAGTCGCTGAAGACGGCCACCCGACGCGTATTGGAACTGGAGTCACTCATGGGATTCCGACAGACCCGCGCCAAGGATTGCGAGGGATCGACCAAGGCCGAGCCCCGGTGAGAAAAATGGGACAGCCTCCCGGTTCGGGTCTGCTGACCGCCGAGACGAACGAGATCATCCTTCAAGTAGGTCCCGGCGCACAACCAAAATCGTTTTCTTCCCCGGAGAGGCAAAGATGGAGCCTTTTGCAAAATTCGTAGCGGGGCAGGTCATCTTGCCGGCAAACCGAGGTTCTGCCTTTTTCAATATCGCGTGGGACCTGGTGAAAAATGCTGTCTAACCACAAAAACCACAAAAGGCACAAATGGTGTTTTTGTGCCTTTTGTGGCCATTCCCGGCAAGCGTCCCGCTGCCGAATTTTGCAACGAGCTCACTGACCTGAAACAAGCGCCGGCGCCTGGCGGCTGCAAACCGGTTCAAAGCCGAGCATGGGCAAATTTTTATTCACATCGATGCACAGGATATACAGGATTCTTTTCAGGAAACGGCTAGCCTTTCATTCCGGGATTCCGCAAAACCGCACTGGATCATCGCCTGAGCCGGCTTCTCGTGCAGGAAGCTCTCGTCGGGTTGATCCTGCTAATCCTGTGCATCCTGTGCATCGATGTTCATTAGATGGAAAACCGTGCCAACGGAACAGGGTCCTTGTTCCCGGCAGGCTATGAAGATTCGTTGTTTCACCCTCGAATGATTTGCCCGGCAGGGAAGGGGCTGCACTTGTTTGCGGCATCGGTCAACTCACCGTGAAACCCCAACACCAGAGAGCGCTGACACCTGACAATCTGCCAAGGACCGTTTCCCTCCAGGTGAGCGAGAAAAGCTGGCGGTTGCGGGTGGGTTCTGCTGTTAGAATGGGGGGGCTTTTGCGAGCCTTTTGGAATACTTATAGAGGAGACTGCAAATATGGCAAAAAAGATCGGCATCAACGGATTTGGCAGGATTGGACGGCAGGTTCTCCGAGCGATTCTGGAGAGACATCCGGATACCATCGAGGTGGCGGCCGTCAACGATCTGTTTCCCGCCGAGACCAATGCTCATCTGCTGAAATACGATTCCACTTACGGACCGTTTCCAGGGGCGGTCGCGGCCGAAAACGGTTCCCTGGTGGTGGACGACCGCAGGATCAAGATCCTGGCGGAGAGGGACCCGGCAGCCATCGGCTGGGCCGATCTGGGGGTGGAGCTGGTGATCGAGTCCACCGGGGTCTTCACCGACGCCAACAAGGCCAAGGCCCACATCGAGTCGGGCGGCGCCAGAAAAGTGATCATCTCCGCACCGGCCAAGAACGAGGACATCACCATCGTGCTCGGGGTCAACGGGGACCGATACGACCCTGAGAATCATCGGGTGGTCTCCAACGCTTCCTGCACCACCAATGGCCTGGCTCCGGTAGCCAAGGTCCTCTATGATCGCTTCGGCATCCAGAAGGGACTCCTGACCACCGTGCACGCCTACACTAACAGCCAACGGCTGCAGGATCTGGCGGCCAAGGATATGAGGGATGCCCGCTCGGCGGGTCAGAACATCGTGCCGGCGGCCACCGGAGCCGCCAAGGCGGTGGGCCTGGTCATTCCGGAGCTTCAGGGAAAGTTCGGGGGCATGGCCTTCCGGGTGCCGACGCCCACTGTCTCGGTCATCGATTTCACGGCCGTGCTGGGGCAGGCGGCTACCCGGGACCAGCTGCGCCAGGCCATGCTCGAATACGCTGAGGGTCCCATGAAGGGCATCCTGGAGGTGACCGACGAGCCCCTGGTCTCTACCGACTTGAAGGGCAGCACCTTCTCTTCCGTCTTCAGCGCGGTGGACACCATCGTCATCGACAACCTGGTCAAGGTGGTCGCCTGGTACGACAACGAGTGGGGCTATGCCTGCCGAACCGCCGACCTGGCCGCCATCATTGCCGGCAAGCTGTGACCGGTGCAGCCAACCGATCCAAGCCGACCCATACGCAAGAAGTCCCTGTCCGAACTGAACCTGTCGACTCTCACCCAATTTGTCCTGACGGCCCAGGACCGGAGGGACTTCCACAGGGGAATCCGGCTATTCAACCAGGCCAGGTTCTGGGAAGCCCATGAAGCCTGGGAGGCGGTGTGGCTGCGCCATCCCGAAGACGGGCGCTTTTTCATCCAGGGGCTCATCCAGTTGGCGGCCGCCTACCACCAGTTGGGGCGCAGGATCTATCGGGGCTTTCTCATCCACCTTCGCCGAGCCCAGGAACGCCTGGTGCTGTTTCCGGATCGATTTCTGGGCATTGACGTGGCCGGTCTTCGCAAGGAGATCCGCGGGGTGCTTGCACCGGAAGAGGTGAGTAAATCGGTGCGTGGAGCCGACTATTCCCGGATCGTGCCCCCCCGGATCCGGGTAGTGGACCCGCCAACTCCCCGGGAACGTCGCTGAACGAGTGGAATTTCCTGTCCCCGCGTCCCGCAGATCGTGTCGATATTGGGATAGCTCAAACCTCCGCGGCATGATGGATTCGGCTTCCTGGAGCCTTTAGAAGGATCTGGCAGGGCATAGCCTGTCCGCGTTCTGTCAGGCAAGACCCACAAGTTGAGCAAAGCCATTCCAGTAATTCACCAACCCCCCAAACTTTTTCACCTATAATTCACATTGGGTACTCTAGATGTCCTTACGCTGCCAAAATTTCGGAGAATTGACCATGATTCGATGCAGTTGTCTTTCCCTTCTGGTTTCGTTTGCCACTGTTCTCGTCTCGCCGGCCCTGGTCTCGGCTGATACTTGTGCGGAGCGCTTCGTCGCGGCCAGCGCGGTGCGCAACCAGGGCGATGTCCAGGCTTTTGTCCAATGCGCCTACGAGTTTGTCCAGGAAATGGGCATCGAGGAGGCCCGGCGAGCCTTCAACGAGGACGAGCAATGGAAGAGCGGCCCCACCTATATCTTCGTCGACGAAGTGACTCCCATGACCGACATGGCTCGAGCGTTCGTCTTCCCACCCGACCCCTCCAGGGAAGGGGAGCCCTGGGGGCTGCTGATCGATGCCTTCGGCAACGACTACTACAAGGAGCTGACTCGTGTCATGGGTCACTCCGACGAGGGCTGGATCTACTATTCCTTCACCAATCCGGCCACCGGCAGGGATGAGCCGAAGGCTTCCTATGTCAAGGCACTCGACTGGAACGGAACTCCGGCGGCGATCGGCGCAGGAGTCTATCGCCGTGACATTCCGGGTACCTGCTGGAGCGAAGAAGTCCACGCCATGGGGCTGGAGGAGGATCCTTCCCCCGAAGGGCTGCAGGAGTTTGTCCGCTGCGCCGCCATGGAGTTGGATTCCGGAGGGTATTTCGCCTCGGTCAGTCTGGCCAACGATCCCCGTTGGCGAGCCGGCTCCATCTATCTGTTCGGGCTGGACACCTACGGCTACACCCTCTTTACCGGCTCCCCGGCAAATCCCTTGCTCGGCTCCGAGTTGTCCTCCAATTTCATCGGCAGTTTCGGGGGACGGAACGTTCTGGGCGTTGCCAATGCTTTTGGTGAAACCTTCCTCTACTACTCGAACCGGAATCCGGGCACCAACCAGTGGCAGCGCAAGGTGACTTTCGTCAAGCGGGTCACGTCTTTTGGAGTTCCGGTGCTGATCGGAGCTGGCTATTACCTGGATTGAGGACATCCGCGCACAACCGGGCAGCCGCTGACAGGCCCGGTAGTGTTGTGTGTACACGGTGAGAACCCTCGAGCACGTTTGCCGGCTGCAGTGGGGTTGTGCCGGACTTGCCTGAAACACCGCTGTTTCGCCCTGTATCAGCCGCGCCGTCGCACGGTCCGGAGCCGAGCCTTGCCCCCCACCGCATCAGCCATCGCCTGCCGGGGCTGCTTTGCGGCGCCGCGTATGCCCCCCACCGCATCAGCCATCGCCATCCGGCTCGGCTTCTGCGACTCCCCCTCAAGGGGGGAGTGATACCAGAGCGTTGTTGCAGGCCTCAAGAATCACTCCCCCCTGGAGGGGGAGTCGGTGAGACAAGGGCTCCGCCCGCAGTCGAACCGGTGGGGGGGACGGAAGCCCGCAGTGGAGCCGGTGGGGGGCTCAGTCTCCCAGGTTCGTAACAGGCCCCTGTTTCGCCCTGTATGATCCGCCCGGAATGGCGGGGACGGGTTGAACAGTGATCTGGATGGGCAGGGTGTTACGGTTGTAACAGGCAGGCGGGTCTGCTTGCGGTCAGGGCCCGATCACCTGCAGCCAGTCCACGAAGAGGAACTCCATGCGGCCGACCAGCAGGGCAATGCGGCCCATGACGGTGTAGCCGAAGGCGGCTCCGAAGGTGATCATGAGGATCCAGATCCCTCCGCGGGAGACCTGGCCCAGGAAGCCCTTGTGCTCGACGGAGAAGAAGAAGTAGATCAGGGCCGCCAGCAGCCCGAACACGGTCACCAGGGCTGTGAGGGTCCCGATCCAGTCGATCCCCAAAAAGGCTGTCTGGCTGGGTTCCACCAGGGGAATCATGGCGGGTGAGACCTGCTTGGTGAAATCGCTGACCAGGTACCTGGTGAGGTTGGTGCCGGCGGCCCAACCCACAATGACCGCCAGCGGCCAGCGGGCGATCCAGGTTCCCTTGGGCGCCAGCCGCCATAGCAGCAGGCAACCCAGAACCAGTTGCACCAGGGCCATGCTGCGGTCGACGGGGTCCACATCCAGGGGGACCTGGGCCATGTGCTCGTTCACGAAAGCGGGAGCCAGTCTCCCCAGCATGTTGGGAATGAGCTGTTGCCAGATGCCCTGGACCATCCAGTAAGCGGCCGACACACCGATGAAGAGCGATTCCGCGAAGCGGTAGAAGGGGTTGTCGTCGTAGAGAAAGCTCAGGATGGAGAGGGTCAGAAAGGCCGCGAACCAGGTGCCCAGGCCCGCCCCGCTGACCCAGAAGCCTTCCATTTGCCCCAATGCGCTCCAGACCAGGGCAAACAGCACCACCAACCCTACCGCACCCACCACCAATAATCGCCTGGTCTGCTCGTTCATTGACTTACTTTTCCAGAGACTTCCGCTGCTCACGCGACGATCCGCGTGAGGCAAAGTAGGCGATGTTCCCCACCACCAGGAACAGGATGATCACCAGGTGGGCCAGGGTCTGGGGACCCATGCGTCGAATGGCGGCAAACCTCTCCGTATCCGTCCCGTAGGCTTCGGAGTACCCCTGGATCAGGAGGGATTCGTACTCGGCGGCCGCCTTGAGGCCGCCCATGATTCCGCTGAGCTGTCCCGGGTAGTAGGGGTAGAGCAAGGGCGCCTGGACCGCGGTAACCCCTCCCGCGACCGGCACGCCGGTGCGATCGCCCCCGAACTGGATCCACTCCTTGAGTCCGGGGAACCCCCCGCTGATGTTGAGGATGAGATCCATGTCCTTGAGCCCCTTGACGTTCTGCATGATGGGGATCTCGTCGATGGGCGTGCCTTCCACGTCCGACTGATAGAGAGTGCGAAAGTCCGACACCACCACCTGGATGACTCCCTGGCCACCCGGCCTGAAGCCCAGCATGACGTAGTCCCGGCCATAGCTGTAGTCGGAGAACTCCTGCTCCAGCACGTGATCGACCGTCTTGAGCGTCTGGGCCTGGCCGGTGGCCCACAGGCACATGAAGAAGAGCTTCTGCTTGCGGCGGCAGAGGTGACGGACATAGCTGTCGGCCATGGGCTGGAGCTCGGGCTCGCTTTCGGGGCCGTAGTCGAAGGGCAGCAGCACGTTGGAGCCGGGTGGAAGTTCCTCGATACGATCGTAGATGGCCTGGACCTCCGGGGTGGCGACTTCGTCGATGGTCAGGTCGAAGGCCAGGGGGATCACGACCGCCAGCATGATGAACAGGAAGATCCAGCGCCGGTCGATGGCTTGCAAGCGTTCCATCATCGAGGGTGTTTCCGTTTCAGCCATGCGGAGGTCCTGTCCTAGTCGTTGTCGCTTCCCAGATAAGAGCGTTCCACTCCGAGGATGAGTCGGAGCGACATGGAAATGATGCCGAGGCAAATGCCGATCATGATGGCTCGCTGACCCGCCAACTGGGGCACGACCATGATCCAGTTGACCAGGTCGGGGACGGTCAGGAGGTAGAAATCTCCTCCTCCGGCCAGGATCAGATAGCCGTAGAGCGTGCGAATCAGCACAAAGGCGCCAACCGCGCCGATCAACGAAAGCGAGACCCAGCGCTTGGAGCGGTATTGCTCCCATGCAAGGTAGGCCAGCAGAGCGCCGAACAGCAGCTCGAGAGAGCCCGGCAAGGTTTCGGTGAGGGCCGTGCCCACCAGCGTCCGGCCCAACAGGATGATCAGGGCCGCGATCAGCAGGACGGTGGCTTCCCGGTTCTTGGCCCGGAAGGCACGATAGGAGGCCGAAGCCACAAAGAAGGCCAACAGGGAGAAAGTGGTCGCCGACAGGGGAAGGAAGCAGTAATCGTAGGCGGCTTGAAACCAGCTCCCTTCGGCCTCCAGGGCGTGCTTGACTCCGGACGGTCCTCCCACCTTGAAGAGTCCGACGGCCAGCATGGCGAAAAATCCCGCCATGGTGACCGCGCTGTACCCCCAACCCGGCTCCGAACGGGAGATTTTGGTCAGGTGGATCTTGGCCAGGTTGCCCCCGCCCAGCATGAAGGCGAAGGCGGCCAGCACGTCAAAGGTGATGGACAGGCTCTCGTTGAGCTGGTCGAAGGGCGGGTGGGGGATGAAGGCCTCGAACAGCATGATGACCCCCACCACAAAGGTGATCAGCAGCGGTATCTGTCGTCGCATCCGGGCTTCCTAGACGAACATTTCCAGCTTGAGAAAATCGACCACCGACTGAAGGCTTCCGCTTCCCGTCCACAGCGCCACGGTGGACGCCAAACTCCCCAGAACAATGGCGGCCATCACGATCAGCTTGCCCACATCCTGCCCTTTGAGACTGCCCAGTTGCTTGGGGTCGCCGCTCAGATAAGCGCTGGCCGCAAAGAGTTCCTCGCCCATCAGCGTGTAATCGCAGGCCGCCACGAAGAAGGGAAGCTGAGAAGGCATGGCGGTGCCGGCGATCTGGATGGCGCCGATGCGGTTGCCGGTCTCGGCCAGCAGCAGCGACTCGGCGAAAAAGGCTCCCATGTAGAGGCAGGTGGCTGGCTCGTCCCGAAGCAGCATGCCGTTGACTCCGGCGACGTAGCCGAACTGCTCGTCGGTGAGGTAGTGGACCATGTCCTCGTTGTAGCTCTCCGGGCGGCCGGCTTCCAGGTAGGCCTGCTTCACCACCTCTCTGCCGGTGGTCATGACCAGCGA
>JAPVWS010000476.1 GCA_027493295.1 Candidatus Versatilivorator vitaminiformans
AGATTTTTCAGACCGAAGACCGACAGGCCGCCGACCACCGCGGCTTCCCGGGCGTTCTCCGCCGGTAGCACCAGGTGGCGAATCCCTTTCTGCCGGGCGGCCACGGCAATGGGGAGAGCCCCCCGAACCGGACGCAATCCCCCGTCCAGGGAGAGCTCTCCCAAAAACAGCCAGTCGCCGAGTTCCTGGCTCTGCAGCGTTCCGACCGTTCCCAGGATGCCCATGGCCATGGGGAGGTCGAACGCCGCACCTTCCTTCCTGACGCCGGCCGGCGCCAGGTTCACGGTAATGTTCCTAAAGGGAAAGTCCATTCCGCAGTTCTTGACGGCCGAGCGGATCCGCTCCTTGCTCTCCTTGACTGCCGCATCCGGCAGTCCTACTGTCAGGAAGTTGGCCTTTCCGGGGGAAACATCCACCTCTACCTCGACTACGTAGGCATCGATTCCGAAAACGGCTGCGCTCAGCGTCTTGAACAGCATCCTCACCTCCAGCGATCGCCGGCGACAGCGGGCCGCCCGCCGGCGCGGGGACGCAGCCATACGCAATCTGACGCCATGGCGCTGGGTGCGCGGGAATGCTGCGGCCCGACTTGAATTGTGAGGGAGATCGGAACGAGGGAGGGTCAACGGCTCGGTAGCCAACCGGCGGCCGTCCGCTGAACTTCGCGATTATAGGCGATGAGGCGCGGCCAGGCAACGGACCCGTGAAACACGAACTCGTTCTGTTGTCAGGCGGCCCGCCGCCTCGACGCCGCAGATGGCCCTATAATCGCGGAAAGGCAACCTGTTCAATGTTATACTCGGAAATAAAACCTCTCAAGGGGAGTAATACAAACATGACTCATCCCTTCCTCAGGATCGGGTTGCTGGTCCTGTTCACCCTAATGCTCACGGCAGGTCTGGCCGGGACTGCGCAAGCCAAGCCGCCTCTGACGGCGGAGCAGGTCACTACCATCGTGACCGCCTCCAAGTTCGGAATCACGGTCGAGCGGGCCGTGGAAATGATTCGCGAGCGCGGAATCGGTTTCACGGTTACCGACTCCTTTCTGAAGCAGTTGGAGGCCCTGGAAGCCGACGCGGCCATTGTGAATGTCGTGAAGGAGCTGGGAGGAAATCGCAATTCGACCGTCCAGCCGGCCGCAGCTCCCGGAGTCCTCCCTACTGAACCCGAGGGCACGGAGAAGTCGCCTCCGCCGCCGCCCGATGTGGATCTCCTGCCGCTCGGGACCGTGCCCACGGCCGAGAACTGGACGCAATTCCTGGAGTCGGTCAGAAACAGAGTGCTGAGATACACCCACTCCCTGCCGGATTTTGTCTGTAATCAGGGAACCCGGTCATACCAGGCATTCGGCAGGAGAGGCTGGACCCAGAGGGAAATCTATGAAGTCGAGGTGACCTACTTCGACCAGTCACCCCATTACAGACAGATCAGCCAGTTCCCCCTCTTCCGTGACGTCGGGGAATTCGGGCCCGTATTGACCGGAATCTTCACGCCTCAGTCCCAGGCAACCTTCAAGCTGCAGGGCCTGGAGAAGAAGCATGGACGAAACACGGCCAGAGTGTCCTTCCAAATTCCCAAAGAAACCTCCCAGCGTCCCATACAGGTCAAGGATGAGGGGATGGTTCCCTTCGGCTATCGTGGGCGTTTCTGGGTGGATCTGGAGACCCAGCTGGTGGTCCGGCTGGAGTCCAAATCCACCGACATGCCCCGGAAATCCCCCATCACCGATGAGGAGCTGGTGCTCCGCTACAAGGAAGTCATGCTGGTGGACAAGCTGGTCTGGCTGCCTGCCGAGCTTCATGTCATTGTCAGGACCGATGCCATGGGCGACGGCGGGCTGAGCACCGGCGCGCTGAACGCCGGCGGGACTCCCAATTTCCAAACCGGCGACAAGACCTCCTTGCGATGGGTCAGCTTCTTCAGGAACTATCGCACCTTCGAGCCGGAGTGAGTCCTGCCTGTGGCCTGACAAAGTGACTGTCTGTGCCCTTCTTCAGAGCAGCGACGTTCAACCATCCGTACCAGTTCGATGGCCTGCTCGGAGCGGCACGCACGCTACCCTAAGAAGAGTTTTTCTCTGGAAGGAAAACCGTAACGGGCTTACCGACACAGTACAGCTTCTTTTACCACGGCCGGGCCTGTTTGCACAGGCGAGCCAACCGTCGAGACAAAATACCATCTGCTCTCTGACAGAAACCATTTACCACAGACATATAGGAAGCTATGTCGTTACCTGTTGCTTGAGTTCCCAAGTCGCCATGCGCGATTGCATTTCGTTTTTCAACTAACTCGGTTAGTCGAAGCCACATTCTAGTTTTTGTATGTGGGCGGCGAGTCACAGCTGAGAAAATATCTGAGACTCCCCACAACAAAAACAATTGCTTTATTCGGTTTGGAAAAGGACTCTTCATCCATCGAAGCAAACGCGCATGATCAAGCTCCCTGTGCTCACCCTGCCTCCAAAGCCAGCCATCAGCAATTAGGAAATCCTGTAATTTCGAATCCCTTTTGTTCCATTGCATGCCCGAAATTTCATCAACGGGTGTTTGGGAGTGTCGCAACCTCATCAAAACCGGTAGGTCGACACCATATACTTGAGAACTATTGATCACATTGGAAGCTTCCTCATTGATACCGCGAAGATAGCTCTCCAGATAGCTGCATAGCAAGACCACACTTGCGCGGTTCACCGCCCTTACCACAAGTGGCTTGTTTGGGAGTTGACCTGGAAGAATCGGGTTTGCGCTCTGAAGATTGCGCACTTCCTGAATTCCTTCCGAAAGGGTCTGGAGGGACTCACTCGGCATTACCGTAATCAGCATCAAGGGGTTCAGGAACACTCGTATCTATGCCAGATTCTCTGAGTGCCGAAACCATCGCCATTACGCGGTCAAGAATTCGTCGTCTATCGCCCGTGGCCAGCCTAACGGCATTTTGGGTCGTCTCTTCGCTTAGTGCATCAGAAATACGTCCAATAACTACTTTCCGTACGTTGGGCGAAAAGGGCTTCTCTGCCCAAGAAAATGCGAGGGATTGCGCATCAAACAAAGCCCTGTTTACGCCCCTAGGTAGGGGCTTGCCATTCTTATCTCGAAGTGGATTCCCTTGGCTATCAATTAGTCGGAACGACTGGTTTCCAAGCACCGTTGATATTTCCTCCATCGTACGCCTAAAGACTTCTCTCCTTTCTTCCAACCATTCCTGACTGGGATTTCTGTTTTGGTCCATGTAATCATTCAGTTTCCGTTTTAAGGGTGGTCGATAAGCTGGCAGCAACTCGCGTAAGGCAAAAAATCGCAAAATCAGCTCTTCGTCTACCATTCTTCGTCGTGGCGCTGTGGTCCCAAGGCACTTTCTAAAACTTTTGTCCTTAACTAGCACCCTCAATTCTCTGTTGAATGCGCCACGATATAGCGAGTTTCGGAGCTCTTGAGCATTCAACGATATGCCACCCGTATTCAATCTTTCGAAAACCTCAAATTTCATTGAGGGATGGGAATCATGGGAGATTACTACCGCTCTCAATGACCGTGATTTTAGGAACCTTTGTTCTCTGGCTGGGAGCTTGAAAAACCTCACACCCTTGAACTCGTCGAGAACCCGCAGTCCAGACAGCCTGAACTCGTTGTTAATGTAACGAGTGATTGACCGCACGCGTTGATGTCCATCAATTACTTCAAATTTAGCGTCTTTAGTTTCAAAAAGGTACACTGGCGGTATCGGAATATTAAGGATAAGGGATTCGATCAACCGGCTCGCACGGCCGTTGTCCCAAACGTATTCTCGTTGAATCTCAGGTATCTCGAGTGTCTTTTCTTCCCATTGGTCGGTCAGAGTCTGAATGGAAAGATCATATGGTTGAGTACTGATTTTTCGTTCTGGGGGAGGAAAATCAAGAGGCTCATCCCCTTCGGTTTCTTCGAGGTCGTCTAGTCTTTCTCGCATTTGACGCTCCAAGGAAATTGCCAATCCTGTTTGTGGGTGTACCTGCACGGTCTCCGGGGTGTCCATCACTGCCGTTACCGGGCCGAGGCCCAAGGGAATTCTCTGGCTTGATTGCCTCGGGATCAGTAATGTGACTCGTATTGCTACTGTCGGCAGAATTGCCGGGGCGACAACACAACGTTCGCTCACGCACTATATCACCAATCAAAGCAGGGAACCCTCCCGGAAGTTTACCCCCATTTTTCTGAAGAGTTTCCCATCGTTCGAAGTTCGGCAACAATCGAATTTGTTGCTGATCCTACGATTGTAGTAATATGTAATAATGATACTTGACACCTCGACCCTCATACTGCTGGCCAAGGCCGAGTTGCTGGAAGTGCTCCTGGGGCATATCGGTCAGCATGTGCTGATTCCAAAGGAGGTTGAGAGGGAGGCCTGTGCCGTCAAGAAGTCTCTGGACACCCTCTTGATTGAGAGGGCAATTGACGATGGGGAACTCAAGGTGTTGACAATCAAGGACAGGAGGATATGTCGGAAAATCGCAGCGGACTTCTCTTTGGGCAGCGGCGAAGTCGAGGCCATTGTGCTGGCGTCGTCGGAAGAGGACCTTCTTGGAATTGACGACAGAAAAGGCATTAACGCTTGCAAGCTGCTGGGAATCCCTTTCACAACCGCGATAGCACTCCTTGTGAGAATGCGGGAAAAGAAGATACTCACCAGGAGGCAGTCTCTTGCAGCTCTCAGCAAGCTCGATAGATTTGGGCGTTATAAATCGGAAATCGTCGAAGACGCGCGCGTACGACTGGAGACGGAAAAATGACGAAAACGATGAGCATAAGGATGGACAAGGAGAACTTCGAATTCATCAGCGACCTCTCCAAAGAGGAAAAGGACGATCTCTCAAAGACGGTCAGAGAATTAGTTTACAAGGGCCGCGTCATGCTCGGGGTGGAAAGATACAAAAAGGGTGAGGTTTCTCTGGGCAGGGCGGCAAATCTTGCAGGAATACCAGTGGGTCGGATGATAGACGTTCTCGCCGAGTATGGGGTCAAGGCAAACCTGGAGAAGGAAGACTACCTGGAAAGCCTTGAGAACCTGAAAGGGGCATGGTAACCATCTCGAAAAACCTGTATTGAAAACAAGGAACTCACCGGTTGACACGTCAAAAGACGAAACGGATCCCGAAGCGCGCCGAGATCGGATCCAGGAATCGGTCATGCTGCAGGAAGCGCGGGTCCCGGGTCGCGCCCTGGGAGGCCGCGATCGCCTGGTAATCGTAGCCGTCCAGGACTTGCGAGACGGGGTCGCCCGGCTGCCACAGGGGAAGGGACTGGCGGTAGAGGCTCCGAAAGGTCCTCAAAGGCGTCTCCTGATTGAAGAGGTTGATGACGTTGAGATTGATTTCTAGCGATCGAGTCTCGTCCGAAAAGGGATGGAAACGCTGGACCAGGGAGAGGTCCGTCTGAGTCCAGGCTGGATTTCTGCCGTCGCTGCCCCGGTTGTTCACCATGACGTCCACGTGTTCCAGATCGACTGTCCGACTGATCGGCGCTCCGCTCATGGCTCGGAAGAATCCTCCGACTTCCATGTCCCACGGCATGACATAGGTCCAATGGACCTTGAGCTGATGGGTTCTGTCGGTGCCCAGCGGTCCGTCGATCAGGTTGCCCCTGGAGTCGTAGTTGAGAAACCAGAGATCGAAATCGCGATTGACGTTGGGACTGAGGCGTCCGTTCTCGTCCGAGCTGCCCAGGCCCGAATAGAGACCGTGAAGCCTGGAGTTCACGTAGGCGACGTCCGCAAGCCAGTTGTGGCGGAACGCCTTTCGCAAGCGGAATTCAATGGCGTTGTAGGTCCTCTTCGGTCTGGGGGTGGCCGGAAGGCCGGCTTCGATAAACCTCTCGACCGAGAGGCCGCGTCCCGGGTTGGTGATGTAGTAGGCTTCGCCGGCCGGGGTCTGGCGGCCGACATCCTCGATCGCCTGGTCAAGGTTCTTGCGGGTGTAACGGACCGAAATCACATGGTTCGGGGCGGCTTCGTACTCGAATCCGGCCACGGTCCCCGTCATTCGCATGGGCTTGAGATCGGGGTCCAGATCTTCGAACGAGGGGATACGCCAGTTCCTCGTCTCGACGTAGGTTCCCGGATAATTTCCTTGACCCGACAGCCCGCCGATGCGGGTCCAATCGAGCGCACCGTCGTCCATCAGGTAGTAGTGGCTCAACCACTTGAACCCACCGAACGATCCCTGGGCCATTTCAAGCTTCATGGCATCGTAAAACCATCCCCAACTGCCGAACAACTTCAGCTTGGCGTTGCCCAGAACGTCATAGGCCAGACCGGCCCGAGGCGCGACCTTGTCAGGGAAGTTCCACCGGAACACCGCACTGGAAAATTCCGGAAGATCGCTAAAGGACGGAATCTCCTCGCGCTCGAGGCGCAGCCCGAGATTCAAGGTGAGCGCGCCGCCTACCGTCCAGGCGTCCTGAAGGAAGAGAGCATGCCGGTGGGTGCCGGCGTTGGCCACCACGCCGAACGGCGTCCGCAGTTCGTAGTAACCGCAAGGATCGTAGACATCGCCGTTGGGGCCGGTGCAGGTGTTGGTACGAACCGTCCCGTCCACCATGTTGTAGGGTCGGGTGTAGTAGTGGAGGACATAGTCGAACTGGTAGGCATCGTTGATATCGTGCGCCAGCCCGTTGAACTGCCAGCCAAACCTCAGGTTGTGTTGGCCGGCCCCGCGGGTCACATAGCTGCCGCTCAGGGAAACGGTGCTCTTTTTCTGAAAATCCTGAGACGTGTTGAAGCTTGCACCATGTCCGATGGTGGAAAAACCACGGGGCCGGTACAAGGCGTCATCGGGTGAGTATCCGATCAGTCCGGGCGACTCGGGGAACCTGTGACGCACCTGCGCCGGGCCGAGCAGTTGTTCGGTCTGGATGGCATTCAATCCCCACCGGGCGTCCACCGCCAGGAATGGGCTCAAGGTGATCACGGCGGCCCCCGTGAGGGTGTAGCCCGGGAATTCAAAGCCCTCTTCCTCCCATTCGAACGCCGGGTTCGAAGTCCCGTCGAGATGGGGCAGTCCGCCCTTCCAGTCCAACCGGTCCGCCACCGCCGATGCCATCAACCTGACCTTCTCGGCGGGCTGGAAATCGATCTTGACCGGAATGCTGCGCAACTGGTCCTGGCGCTGAAATCGCCCGGCCTCTCCGGAGGTAAACGTGACCGAGCGCGTGCGATTCCGGAGTTCCGACAGGAATCCTCCGAAGAACCAGACCCGGTCTCGCCAAAGAGGCCCCCCCAGAGTGAAGCCGAATTCGTGAGTCACGTCGCCGTCTTCCGGATCGAAGACATATTGGGCCACGTCGACCGACTGAGTGGGATCAAGCCTCAGGCGCTTCCTCGGCCTGCCCGCCAGCGCGCTTCCGCTGCCGTACCACAGGAGGCTGCCGTGGAACTCATTGGAACCGCTCCGGGTTCGAGCACTGAGCACGCCCCCCATGGCACCGCCGAATTCCGCTTCGTATCCTGCGGTCTTCAACTGGAACTCCTCCACGGTTTCGACACGCAGCCTCTGGTTGTTCAGCCCGTTGTACATGCTGGTGGTATCGACACCGTCCACGTAAAAGACGTTCTCGGCGCCAGAGGAACCGTCGACCGAGATTCCGTGGACCCTCTGTCCTCTATAGGTCACGTTCCCCGACAGGGCTTCGAAATTGACGCTCGGGGCGAAGCGGGCGTAGTCGGTGAAATCCCGCCCACCGGCGGCGTTGGTCAGCCCCTCACCCGTGTAGACCGAGGCTGCCTCGCTCTTGAAGGTATCGATGGCGGCACCGCCCGCCTCCACCACGATGGTGCTTTCGACTCGGCCGACCTCAAGGGCCATCTCGACCGAGTAACTCCGCCCGACCTGGACCACCACCTCTTCCTTCACCGCGGTCTGGAATCCCGGGCAACGGGCCGTAAGGGTGTAGGTCCCCGGTGGCAGGCTGTTATTGACGATCAGTCCCTGATCATCGGAGAGGCCGAAGACCGGCCGAATCAGAGCCGAACCCCGGAATTCGACTTCAGCTCCGGGAACGAGTCCGCCGCTCGGGTCGATCAAGACGATCCGGAGTCCCCCGACCTGCTGCTGCCCATCCAGGAGAACAGGCATGGCGGCCAGGCAAACCACCATGCCGACAACGATCCAAACTCTGGTGTTCTGTCTCAGAAATAGGGTTGCCATATTTCGGAGCGCAACGGCGCCGGATTCTAGGAGCGACGACGATGCAATGCCCCTTCATTGTGAGGAGGAGCGACGACGAAGACGGTACCGTTCCGCCCGAACCCGTAGGGCCGATGGAGGTTCCCGGAGGGGGAAGCAGAACGGTGCCTCCTGGCTGAAACGCAACAGATTTCTCGAAACGACCGTTTCCCGGTGGAACCTCCATCGGAGATGCTAATCCTATTTCTGAGACAGGACACTGGGGACATGAAGCCTCTGGGATCCGCTCGATCTAGGAGAAACACCGCCGGGCGACCTGAAGGGCCTCCTCCACGTCTTGGCGGGAGATATCCAGGTGGGTGACGGCACGCAGGCGATGCGGTCCCGGCTGGCTCACTCGCACGCCCTGCTCCAGCAGCCGGCCCAGCACGGCCGACGCCGGCTCGGACACGTCGAACATCACGATGTTGGTCTCGACCTCGCCGGGGTCCAGGGTAACTCCCGGAATTTCGGCCAGACCCTCGGCCAGGACCTTGGCGTTGGCGTGGTCCTCGGCCAGGCGCTCGATGTGGTGCTCCAGGGCATAGAGCGCCCCGGCGGCAATGATCCCGGCCTGCCGCATGGCCCCGCCCAGGCGCTGCTTCCACACCCAGGCTTCCTCGATCAACTCCCGGCGTCCCGCCAGCACGGCTCCCACCGGCGCTCCCAGTCCCTTGCTGAAATCCACCCAGACGGTATCGAAAGGGGCGGCAAAGTCCCGGGCCTGCGTCCCGGAAGCCACCACGGCATTGAACAGCCGAGCCCCGTCCATGTGAAGGATCAGGCCATGTTCGCGGGCCACCGTGGCTACCTCTTCTATAGCCTGGACCGGCCAGGGAGTCCCTCCCCCGGAATTGGAGGTCTGCTCGATGGAAACCACCCGCGTGCACGGAGCATAGCGGTTGAGCGGGCGGATGGCCGCCCTCACTTGCTCGGCGCTGAAGACCCCCCGTCGAGCCTCCAGGCCGGTCGGGATGGCGCTGGAGAGGGCCGCCAGACCTCCCGCTTCCGAGATCAGGGGATGGGCGGTGCGATGCAGCAGCACCTCATCTCCCGGACGGCAGTGAATTCTGAAGGCAATCTGGTTGCACATGGTGCCGGAAGGCAGATAGAGCCCGGCCTCCTTGCCCAGCAGTTCGCCTACCCTCTCCTGCAGCAAATTGACGGTCGGATCTTCAAACTTTTGCTCATCCCCGACCTCGGCCTCGGACATGAACTTCCGCATTGGGGCTGTCGGCCGGGTGACGGTGTCGCTGTAGAGGTCGATCTTGATTGGCGGCATGATGGTTCTCCCCTGTCGCGTGAATAGCAGGCACTGCACGACGAATTGTGCAAACGGCTCCCGTCGTTTAGATCCGCCTATTATCCATGATTCATCCACCGTCGGGCACCGAATTCGCTTCTTCGCTCCCCTTGCACGGGCGCTGCCGGAGGGGCATGTCCGGGTACAAGCGACCGGCCCGCCCGGAGGCTTCAATCTGCTATAATTCGAGCCCTTCTGAAGATCCCAATCAATTGCGATTCAGGGGCTTCGGTCGGACCGACTCCCTCTCGGAAGCCGATGTCCATCGACGAGATTCGAGAACGATACAGTCGGGCAGGCCTGAGCGAAACGGACCTGAACCCCGATCCGATCCTGCAGTTCGAGCAGTGGTCTCAGGATGCCACAGCCGCCGGGGTCTTCGAGCCCGGCGCCGCCTGTCTGGCCACGGCCAGCCGTCAGGGGGAACCTTCGGCCCGCATGGTGCTGCTGAAGGGTGTTGAAGAACACGGATTCATCTTCTTCACCAACTACGGGAGCCCCAAGGCACGGGATCTGGATGACAACCCTCGAGCCGCCCTGGTGGTGGCCTGGGTGGAGCTGGCCCGTCAGGTCCGCGTCTCGGGAAGCGTCGTGCGAATCTCCAGGGAGGCATCGGCCCGCTATTTCGAGAGCCGGCCGGCCGGCAGCCGGCTCAGCGCCTGGGCCTCTCACCAGAGCGAGGTGATCGAAAACCGCCAGGTGCTGGAGGAGCGAATGCAGCACTTTCGAACCCGATTCGGCGACGGCGACATTCCCCTCCCACCGTTCTGGGGAGGGTACTGTCTCTCCCCTACCCAAATTGAGTTCTGGCAGGGCCGCCCCGACCGCCTGAACGACCGGCTGCGCTACCGCCGCCAGGCGCAATCCCAGTGGGTTGTGGAGAGACTGGAGCCCTGAGTCAAGGCTACCGGCAGGGGGTCGGAAGACTATGAAAAGCTACCGAAAAGAACTGTGGTTTGAAATACCCGCCCGCCGCGGATTCGTCAACATTACCCCCCAGGTTGCCTCCTGCCTGCGGGAGAGCGGGATTCGCGAGGGCCTGGTGCTGGTCAACGCCATGCACATCACCGCTTCGGTGTTCATCAACGACGACGAACCGGGACTCCATCACGACTACGAAGCCTGGCTGGAAAAGACGGCGCCCCATGAGCCGGTACGACAGTATCGACACAACGACACCGGCGAAGACAACGCGGACGCTCATCTCAAGCGCCAGATCATGGGCCGGGAAGTGGTGGTCGCCATTACCAACGGGAAGCTGGACTTCGGCACCTGGGAACAGATCTTTTACGGGGAGTTCGACGGCAGAAGAAAAAAGAGAGTCCTGGTAAAGATCCTGGGCGAGTAAGGCTCTTCCCGAGCCCTCGGGATCGAGTCCACGGAACCACATTGAGTCTCTTTACGGAGCTAAAACCATGAAAAACATCGCATTGACGATTGTCCTGCTCTCTCCCGTGGCCAACCTGCAGGCCGGAACAACTGACTCGGTCCAAACGGCCGAGGGAGTACTCAAGATCACCCCGGTGACTCACGGCAGCCTGATGCTGGAGTACAAGGGCAAGGTCATCCACATCGATCCCTGGTGCCGGGGAGACTACACCGGACTGCCCAAGGCCGACCTGATCCTCATCACCGACATTCATGGTGACCACTTGGATCCGGCTCAGGTGAAGAAACTGAAAAAGAGCGGCACCCAAGTCGTAGCTCCTCAGGCAGTGGCCCAGACCGTGACCGAGGTCCTGGTGCTGCAGAACGGCCAGAAAAAGGTGGTGGCCGGCCTGCAGATCGAAGCCGTGGCCATGTACAACCATAAGCGGGGGCCCAGCCCCGGCAAGCTCTATCACGACAAGGGCAGAGGCAACGGCTACGTGGTGACCCTGGGCGACAAGAGAGTCTACATCTCGGGCGACACCGCCTGTATTTCGGAGATGAAGGCTCTGACCGACATCGATATCGCCTTCGTCACCATGAACCTGCCCTACACCATGCCGCCCGAGGAGGCGGCCGAGTGCGTCAAGGCCTTCAAGCCCAGAATCGTCTATCCCTACCACTACCGTGGCTCCGACCTGAACGTTTTCACCCGGGCACTGGAGGCCCATCCCGACATAGAAGTCAGGCTAAGGGACTGGTATTGAGGCATTATCCTCGCACCTGGTCGTACTTGCCGGTCCAATCTGGCTTTTCAACAGATTGAAACTATCGTGATAGGTTCCCACATAATTTTAATACTGTTGACTTAATTGGAATGAAGTGTCTAAGATAGGCACATACTTTCCCCACATATCCACAATGTCGATGCCCATGCCTAGGTGTGTCGAGGCAACGATTACAACCCACAAGAACGTTTCCTCCTGGCTGGCGTTCCTGTCAGTCCCCATCGGGTCCTGACCTGGACCGCCGAGGTCTCGAGAACGCTGAACCCGGTCTTGTCCAGCTATGAAGTGCTCCGTTCCGAAACCGGTGAAATCGAACCACAGGTCCGCACTACGGGAGAGCTGCGGTTCCGGTTCGATGAGACGGACTTCCATTTCAATCTCAAGCCTCACAACATGCGATCTCCCGGATACCGGACTGTGGAGACGGGCTCCGGAGGGGTAACGCGCACGCTTCCCCCTCAGCCGTTGCATACCTTCAAGGGGAAACTGGTGGGGCGGGAAGGCACCCGAGGCCGACTCAACCTCACCGGCCTCGGGATGGAGGGGGTCGTCTTTGCCCCAGAGAGCTGGGTTTACCTGGAACCCTTGCGCAACAACCTCCCCAGCGCCGCCGGTGACGGCGTGGGTGACCCCTCTGGCAGATTCAATGGGTGACTCCCCTCCTGGTTCCGGGGGGTTGTATTCGCGAGGCGAGTGCAGGTCGAAGAGCAGGCGGGGTAGTTGGTCGCCCAGTGTAAGATCCCATTCCAAAGAGACGACACTCATGCTATTGCAGCCTTCGCGACTCGCGTCGCTGAGGGAGCCGAATCGCCCACGGACATAGGCTGCCGCGGCTTGTGCGGTTCCACTTGTCCCGCAAGCCCACGCAGGCGGAGAACCGTAAACGCCGTCTCCTCCCTAATCCACGTTTCCGAACACCGCCACCCCCTGCCGCACCTCGCAAGCACAGCACGCCGATGAGAACTTCCTGTTTTGCCGTTGGGAATGGGAATCCGCTACAGTAGAATGAGGCCCGTAGGAAGCCGGCGGCGTTGCAAAATTCAGATGCACTGCCAGCCGCCCGGGAAGAGGTTATGGGCGTTGACCGCGACACGCAGATCGGCTATCACATCGCCGACTCTCCCTTGGGGCGGCTGTTGATTGCAGCCAGCTCGAAGGGGCTGTGCAGCCTGATGTGGGGAGACCGCGATCGTGAGTTTCTCGAGGTCCTGGAGAGGCGGTTTGGGTGGCATACCCTCGGCCCCGGCCTGGAGAGACCGGAACGGTGGTTTGAACCCGTCAACCGATTTCTGGAGGGAGAGCCGGTCGACCTGTCCTTCCCGCTCGACCCGGGGGGAACGGGTTTTCAGCAAACCGTCTGGCGCCGGCTCCGGGAGATTCCGCTCGGCCGGACCCTGACGTACGCGGGCTTGGCGAAGGACTTGGGTAATCCGGGCGGAGTCCGGGCGGTGGCCGGCGCTTGCGCCGCCAATCCGGTGGCCCTGGTCATCCCCTGTCACCGGGTGATTCGCAGCGACGGCGGGCTGGGAGGCTATCGCTGGGGGCTGCAGCGGAAGCGCAGGCTGCTGAGCCTGGAAGCGTCCATGGCGGAAGACGGCCCCTGGAAGCTGACCGCACCCGCCGGGCCGGAGCGGGTGGGCGCCGCGCTCCCTGACCCTCTTTCGGAACGCGGATCCCACCAGGAAAGCGGCAACCCGTGACTCGTAGAAGCACCCCTTTCATGACAACCGGAACAATCCCTGAAACTCGAACTGGAGGTTAGATCCATGGCATCGGCCATTCGCATCGGCATCGTAGGCGCGGGAGACAACACGCGTGTGCGTCACATTCCAGGACTGCAGGCCCAGGAGGGCGTCGAGATCGTTTCCGTCTGCAACCGCAGCCAGGCCTCCAGCCGGCGGGTGGCCAAGGAGTTCGGCATCCCCGTCGTTCACGACAACTGGCGGGAGCTGGTCGCCTCGGACGAGATCGACGCGGTCGTGATCGGCACCTGGCCCTATCTCCACTGCCCCATCACCCTGGCGGCCCTGGAGGCCGGCAAGCATGTGATGACCGAGGCCCGCATGGCCATGGACGCCGGCCAGGCCCGGCTGATGCTGGAGGAATCCCAGGCCAACCCACACCTGGTGACCCAGATCGTTCCCTCCCCCATCACCTTGACGGTGGACGGCATGATCCGGAAGCTGGTGGCCGAAGGCTACCTGGGCGAAATCCTGGCAGTGGACGTCACCAACAACGCCAACAGCTTCGTGGACCGATCCGCCCCATTGCACTGGCGCCACGATCGCAACCTGAGCGGTATGAACATTCTGGCCATGGGGATCTGGTACGAGGCCCTGATGCGCTGGGTGGGCGAAGCCGTCGAGGTCATGGCCATGACCCAGGTCAACGTCACCCAGCGCGGTACCTCTGAGGGAGCACTGCAGACTATCACCGTCCCCGACCACGTGGACATCCTGGCGAAGATGGCCTGCGGGGCCCAGGCGCGAATGCAGTTCAGCGCGGTGACCGGGCTGGCCGCCTCCATCTCCAGGACCTGGCTGTTCGGCAGCGAAGGCACTCTTTGCTACGATCTGGATGCCGATCAACTGTCAGGTGGAAAGCGGGGGGACAGCGATCTCGCGCCAATCGCCATCCCGGCTGAACTGGAAGGAAACTGGCGGGTGGAGGAGGAGTTCATCAATGCCATCCGCGGCGAGGAAAAAATTTCTCACACCAGCTTCGAGGATGGCCTCAAGTACATGCAGTTTACGGAAGCGGTGACCCGCAGCGCCCGGTCCGGCGTGTCGGTTTCGGTACAGGACGTGGGCTGATCCTGGCCGGCAGGCTTGGGAAGGACTGCTGTCAGTGTTGCCCTGAAAAATTGTTGATTGCTGAGCTTGTTGAAAAATTGGCAACGGCGCAGGTCATCTTACCGGCAATCCTGAGGATCTGCCTTTTTCAATTTCGGGTCCGTCCCGGTAAAAACGCTGTGTAACCACAAAAAGCACAAAAGTCACAATTAATGTTTTTGTGCCTTTTGTGGCCATTCCCGGTAAACGTCCGGCTGCCGAATCTTGCAAAGGGCTCTGCTGATTTCTGATGGTTGATTCGGGAGTTACGGAACCTGACTATTCCTCTAATCCAAAATCTACATTCTGAATTTCACGATCCGATAACCGGACTCATCCATCTACCTCGTTTTGGCTCAAAAGATCTATCCCCGGCCATGGCCTGACTCGGCCACCAGGCGCGACGTCTCACGAGCGATTACTAACTCTTCGTTGGCCAGGATGACCAGGACCGAAACGTCGGACCCCTCGGCGGAAATCACCGTGTCCCTGCCGCGCACCTGGTTCCTGTCGGGGTCGATCCGAATGCCCAGATACTCCAGGCCCTGGCAGACGGACTGTCGGATCCGGATGCCGTTTTCGCCGATTCCTCCTGTAAAGGCCAGGATATCCAGGCCCTCCAGGACCGCCGAATAGGCTCCGATGTACTTCCTGGTTTCGTGCACCAGCACCTCCAGGGCCAGCCTGGCCCGGGGGTTCCCTGCCGCCGCCGCTTCCTCCAGGTCCCGCACGTCCCCGCTCAGACCCGAGATTCCCTTGAGCCCTCCCCGCTGGGAAAGGCCTTCCCGCACCTGGTCCACGCTCAGGCCTTCCTCCTGCATGAGATAGAGCGGAACAAAGGGATCCAGATCGCCGTTGCGGGTGGCGTGGGACAGGCCCGCCTGGGGTGAAAAACCCATGCTGGTTTCAATGGACCGGCCGTTCCTGATGGCGCAGATGCTGGCGCTGCCGCCCATGTGGCAGGAAATGATTTTCAGGTTCCGGCCGGAGCGCCCGGCCAGTTCGGGGGCTCGCCAGGAGATGTAGCGATGAGAGGCTCCGTGAAACCCGTAGCGCTGAATGGCGTGTTTCTCGGCCCATTCATAGGGGATCCCATAGGTCCTGGCGTAGTCGGGAATGGTCTTGTGAAAGGCGGCTTCGAACACCCCCACCAGGGTCTTTTCGGGCAGAAGCTGCTGGAAGATGCGGAAGGCCTCGATGTAAGGAGGGTTGTGGGCCGGAGCCAGGAAGATGTAATCCTCCATGGCCTGGATGACCTCGTCGGTCACCACCACCGAATCGGCAATGCCCTTGGCGTGAACCGGCTTGAACCCGATGGCGTCCAGCTCCTCCAGGCTCGCCAGGATCTCGGACGCCGGGTCGGTCAGGATCTCGAGCACCTGCTCGATGGCCGCCCGATGGTCGGGGGCCCGGATCTCCCGTTCCTGCTTGGGACCGTCGCCCAACTGGTAGCTCAGCGGCGAACCGGGGCTGCCCACGCGCTCCACCTTGCCCACCGCAACCACCGATTCGTCTTCCATCTGGAACAGCCGGAACTTCAAGGAAGTGGATCCGACGTTGACGACCAGAATCTTCATGACGGTTTCAAACGCCCTTTCCCACCCGACTCAGCCCGCGGAGCCGCCCGCGGCCTTGCCGACCAGAACGGCCAGCGCGATGGATCGGATCTTGGTTTCGGGAGTCTCCGCCCGGGACAGCAGAATGAGCGGAACCCTTGCTCCCAGGACGATGCCGCCCGATTCTCCCTGGGCGAAGTAGAGAATGGCACGGTAGAGGATGTTGGCCGCCTCGATATCTGGGGCCAGAAAAATATCGGTGGCCTCCACCAGTGGGCTGTCGATGCCCTTGCGCTCGGCGGCAAACCGGCTCAAGGGAGAATCCAGGGCAATGGGTCCTTCGATGTAGGCCCCCGAGATTTGCCCGCGCCGATTCATCAGGGTCAAGCCGGCCGCGTCCAGCGTTGCCGGCATCTCGGGATTGACGAACTCCAGGGCGCAAAGGACGGCCAGGTTGGGTTTGGACACGCCGATCGCGTGAGCCACTTCTATGGCGTTGCGGCAGATCTCGGCTTTTTGAGCCAGGTTGGGCGCGATATTGATGGCGGCGTCGGTCATGACCATCAGCCGCTGGATTCCGGGCACCTGGAAGACGATTACCTGGCTCAGCAGCCGCCCGGTGCGAAGGCCGTTCTCCCTGTCAAGCACCGCCCGGACCAGGGTCGAGGTGTTGATCTTTCCCTTCATCAGCAGGCTGGCCCGGCCTTCCCGAATCAGGCCGATGGCTTTCCTTGCCGCCCGGGCCTGGTCGGGCTCGTGGATCATCTGGTCGGGAGCCGGCTCCAGTCCGACCTTCTCGACCATGGGTTCCATCCTGGACCGGTCGCCCACCAGGATGCCTTGGGCCAAACCCATGGACTGGGCCTGCTTGAGCGCTTGCAGCACGTCCGGATCCTGGCCGCAGGCCACCGCGATGACGGCAGGCCCCTCGCTGATGGCCGCGGCTACCAGTTCATCCAGGCTCTTGAACATGGAAAGAAGCCTCCTTTGTCCAAACTTCGGCGGAGAACCGAGGGTAGAGCTCCGGTTACCGCCTGACGTCACCCTGTCCGCTACCCGCCGTACGGTGACGGTGTCAGACCGAGGCCGGCGTCCCTTCCAGGACCGACTTCACGATCCGGTCGAACTCGCTGTCGGACAGGAGACGCTTGCTGTCGATGGAAGTCTGCTTGACCTGAGCCAGGATCTCGTTGGTCTGCTCCGGCGTGGCCTGCAGTCCCCGGCGCTCCAGGTGCTCCTCGATATTGGCCAAGCCGCTCCCCTTTCCCAGGGCGATATCCACCGCAGGCCGGCCGACCACTTCCGGAAGGAACGGAATGTATTCCAGAGGCTCCGCCTGCTTGCAGCGGCTATGGAACATGGCCACGATGCCCGACTCGATATGGTAGAGAGAGTCGCCGACGATGGGCCGGTTGGGAGGCACGCTGAACCCGCTCAACTCCTGTACCAGCTTGGACAGCTCGTAGAGGCCCTCGGTCTTGACGCCGGTATCCACGCCGTAGAGGACCTTCAGGGCCATAATGGTGTCTTCCAGGGGAACGTTGCCGGCGCGCTCTCCGGTGGCCGTAACGGTGACGTGGGCCACCGAGGCTCCGTTGGCCAGGGCCGAGATGGTGTTGGCCACCCCCAGACCGAAATCTTCGTGGCAGTGGATCTCGATGGGCTGGGCGAAGCGGGACCGCAGCTTGCTCACCACCATGGCGATGCCTTGGGGCGTGCAGACGCCGAAGGAGTCCGCCAAGGTCATCGAGTCCATGTGTCCCTCGGTGGAGACCTGCTCCATGAGGTCGATATACCTGTTCAGGTCGGACCGGGTGCTGTCGATGGTGAAGAAGACCGTGTACAGGCCCGCCTCCTTGGCTGCCAGGGTGGTGTCGATGGAAGCCTTGATGGCCCAGTCCATGCTCTTGCCGTAAGCGTGTTTGATGATGTGGTCGCTGGAAGGAATCTCGGTGATGATGCCATCGACGCCGCAATCCTTGGCCATCTTGACGTCGGCCGGCATGCAGCGCGCAAAGGAGAAGATCTCCGGACCCAGGTCCAGGCTCACAATGTCCTTGATGGCCGCCTCGTCTTCAGCCGAAACCGCCGGCATGCCCGCCTCGATGCGGTGGACGCCGGCCGCGGCCAGCTTCTTG
>JAPVWS010000477.1 GCA_027493295.1 Candidatus Versatilivorator vitaminiformans
TGTCCAGGGACGCTACGAAGTTCAGGTCCTGGACAGCTTCGGCCTGGAGCCGATGGACAACGGTTGCGGAGGCATCTACAGGATTGCCGCTCCGCGTGTAAATGCCTCGCTGCCTCCGCTGCAGTGGCAGACCTACGAGATCATCTTTCGGGCCCCCCGCTTCGATTCAAGCGGCAGCAAGACCGCCAATGCCAGAATCACGGTCCGGCACAACGGCGAAGTGATTCACTTGAACCGGGAGCTTCCCAGGCTCACCCCGGGAGGTGTCAGCAACGAAGAGAGCGAACGCGGGCCGCTGCTCCTGCAGGATCACCGCGACTCCGTGCAGTACCGGAACATCTGGGTCCTGCCCCTGGATTGATTCGGGAACGGGGGTTACGGTTGAAAGAGGATCGTGCCGAATCGACTGGGGATGTGGAATGAATCCGCCAGGGGCGGGCTCCAGGCGAGCAGTCGGCGCTGCCGGATCTCCCCGACTCCGTCACACCGAAAGAAGTTGATCCGCCATTCCATGCCGGGCCGGATGCAGTCAACCCCCATCGCTCCGGCGGGAATGCTCATCTCGCAGGTCCATTCCTTTTTACCCTCATCGACCCGGGTGGCATGGGCGAAGCCGGAATCCCAGCCGGCGTCCAGCACGGGCTCCCGGTCCAGGTCGATGGCAAGGTCGATCCACTGATTGTTGGGGGCGACTTCAAACTCCCAGTAGCTGTTCATGCTCTGGGGGAAGGGGTTGACGAAGGCCTCCACCACGTCCCGGTCCCACAAAAGCCAGCGCTCCGGTCCCGGGTCCTCACCCTGATAGCAGTGCATCTCGAAGTATTGGCACCGGTAGGCCAGGTAGAGTCTTGAGGGTGTATAGGCCACCGCCACCGCGGTGACTACTCCCGGAATCGTTCTACCCGGCTTTCGGTAGTGGTGCAGGTTCAACCATGGAACCCCGCGCCATACAGGCTTGGCGAGGTCCGCGTCCGGCTCGAAATCCCCGGGGAGGGGCGGAACGAGGGCCCGATGAGTGCTCAGGTAGGTGGGGTTCGGGCTCATTTCAGTATCTTTTGGGCTGTGGGCTGCCCGACCCTGCCGGTCAGGAAAACTCGGCCAGTTTCACCGTGCGGCCTTCGGCCGCCGAGCGGTCGGCCGCAAAGACCACCCGATGAGTCTCGAAGGCGGTCTCGAAATCGGTGAGCGGCATGGGACGTCCCTGGGAGACGCTGTCGGCGAAGGCTTGAAACTGGGGCTGATAGGGATGGTCCACCACATCGCCCGAGTCGATCAGGGCGGTTTCCAGGACACTCCAGCGAGCCTTGGTCATTCCTTTCAGCTTCTGGCTGTAGATGCGGTTGTCGAGCAGGCTGCCTTCACTCCCGACCAGGTGAATGTGAAAGTAGTAGGGCTGCAGGCAGTCCACGATTGAGGCTACCTTTCCGATGGTGCCGTCGCTGAACTTGAGCAGAGTGACGGTGCTGGTGTCGTACTCGTAGGGCTCGAAAATCGCGTTGCCCGACCTGGTGCCGTAGCTGGTGACCTCCTCGACCCGGGACCCGGTAAAGTAGAGCAGGCCGTCCAGGGCATGACAACCGGCGGTGAGGAGACTGCTGCCCCCGAAGTCCTTTTTGACGTTCCAGCCGAACTGCCCGTACCAGGGGCCGATTCCGTGGTAGTAGTCGACTTCCGCGTAGTGAATCTCGCCCAGCAGACCCTCGTCGATGCAGGAGCGGATCAGGTCGAAGTGCTGGCTATAGCGGCATTCGAAACAGACGCAGGTCTGAACGCCGGCCTGCCGGATTGCAGCCTGCATCTCCAGGGCGTCCTCGAAGGAGAGGCAGATGGGCTTCTCGATGATGAGGTGCTTGCCGGCCCTGGCGGCGGCGATGGCCTGCCGGGCATGCTGCGGGTGGGGAGTGCAGATGTCAATGGCGTCAATGTCAGGATCGGCCAGCATCTCCTCGTAGCTGGTGAAGGCTCGAAGCGGGGTGCCGTAGTCCCGGCTCAACGCTGCTTCATCGAGCTGCCGCCGCGAGCAGACAGCCGTCACCCGGGCTCCGGAAACTGCTTTGAAGGCATCGATGTGGGCGCCGGCCACCCAGCCCAGACCCACAATGCCCACTCGCACATCGCTCATCTCTTCTCCCTCCTTTCCCGTCGAACCACGCCCGGATGACAATGGCCTGCCGATGGAGCTACGGCCGGCTTTCCCGAATGATGCGGTCGTAGACGTCTCGCGCCCTCTGATAGGCTGCGGCAGCCTGCTCGCGTTCCTCGGGACGAATCCGCGGACTCTTCATTTTCCAGCACTGGTCCACGGCCCGGCGGCACCATTCGGCGCTGCGGCGGGACGCCCGAACCGGTTTACCCCCCACCTGAAC
Source organism: Candidatus Versatilivorator vitaminiformans (assembly GCA_027493295.1). Lineage (GTDB taxonomy): Bacteria > Acidobacteriota > Terriglobia > Versatilivoradales > Versatilivoraceae > Versatilivorator > Versatilivorator vitaminiformans. Next base: position 2,367 of record JAPVWS010000477.1, read on the forward strand.
GAAAATGGGATTGGTGTGCGAGCTGGGGTAGATCCGCAGGGCCAGCCAACTGGACTTTTCCACGGGGTGTTTGAAGCTCACCTCGCGCCACTGCCCATCCGCCTCGACCATCTTCCTGGCCACGGGCTCGCCGTTGACAATCAGCTCCAGCGGAACCTGGCGGGTCTCTCCCTGACGGGCGCGCTCGATATGCCAGTAGGGGGGGCGGTCCAGTGGTCTGGAAGCGATAATGGCGCCCACCTCGTCCTGCCGATCGGGCAGATAGGCGATCACCCTGGATCGAATCTCGACCGTTTGCGCTCCCGGCAGGTTCAGCTCGCTCTCCCGGGTTCCCAGTTCCAGTCCGTTGGCGGAAAAGTCGATGATGTGGGATGCCCCGTCGGAAACATAGCTTCGCCCGGCTCGAATCTGGTCCATGTACCGGTCGAAATTGAGGGGACCGTCCAGCTTGGCATAGCTTCTGGCCATCCCCACCCGGTCATCGAAAATGCAGGGGAAATCGGTCTCACCGCTCAAGCGCGTTCGGAACCCGGTGTTGAGGACGTGGTACCAGATATTGAGTTCCCAGGGAGCGGGGGTGTCCCCCGCAGAAAAAAAGTCGACCGCATCCTGGGTAACGGTGACGATGTACTCGTTGGCTCCTATGCCGTCGAACTTGGGCAGCACATAGTTGGGAAGCAGGTCGGTCGGTTCCATGGGTTCCAACCCCCATCCGGAATGGGCATAACCGACCACGGCGTCCTGCTTTTTGGCCCACTGCAAAATGGGTAGGGTCCAGGTTGGCCACTCCTCCACCTTGCTGGTCCCCGGATAATCGTCCTCTTTCAGCCGGAGCAGGCAGACATGTCCTGCATGAGAGGAGGGAAAGCCGGAGACCTCCACGTCGTATCGCAGCAGGTTCTGCTGGTTCGACAGGGGATGCACCTTTCCGGTGAAGTAGCTCTTCTGGTAATACCAGCAAGGTCCCCAGGTGAGATTACAGGCGATGTTCAGATCTTCCCCCTGGGCCTGACGCCACATGTGCTCCGGTCGGACACCCTCTTCCGGGCTCTCGTAGTGACTGCATCCGGCAGCGTGCACGTGGTGGTCGGCGCTGTACCAGCCCAGCTTGGCCAGGTGAACCCAGCGCGTGAGCTGGAGCTGCACCTCGTGGACCTGCTTTCCGGGGGGCACCCGGACGCGTTTCGTCTGGGGGAGGTACTCCGGCCCCCGGGTCAGGGTGATTTCATACTCCCCTGCCGGCAGAAACACATGCTCACCGTCGGCTCGGTAAATTTGCGGATGAAAGAAGAAGTCCGGAAATTCATCCAGCGCTGCCAGGCGGCGGGAGGGCAGGGGGCGGATTCCGGTCAGCCGCTTGGCTCCGGAAGACGCCGGCAGGTCGGAGCCGCCGCGCTCCTCCCAGGTCTGTCGGGCCGCCAGGGCCAGCCGGTAGTCCTTGGGAAGCGGTGGTCTTCCAGAGGGAGGGCTCCCGCTGATCCGCATCGGGTCCGAACCCTCCACGATTCGTTCGATCCCGTCGGTAATGACCAGCGAGGCCATGGGAGCCGGAGATCCGTCATGATCCTTGATCCTGAACACCACCTTGGTCGCCGCCTGGCAGTCGAACAGGATGTCGACGGTGCTGCGAAATCCGATATCCTGGGTGCCCTGGCCCACGTGGAAGCCGATTTTGGCCTCCTTGCGTCCGGTTTCCTGGGTGTATATCTGGAGCACCGCATATTCGAGCTCGACCCCGGACAGGTTGCTGAGCAGCGGCCGCCTCCGATACATGTAGAGTTCCAGGAAGCGGTTGGCAACCTGGCCGGCAGAGAGAAGGTTCTCCGGCTTGGCCCGCTTGGCGCCGGTCGAGCGGTGCAGGATGGGCTCGGCGTTGGGGCTCTCGGCTTTGAGTTGTGTCGTGACCATGGCCTGGTTGTGGACCTTGATCAGGAAGCTCTTCCAGCCGTTCTGCACCAGGACGGGTTGGGTGGGGCCGTGCAGGACCTTCACCCGCGCTTCCGGGTTGATCACCACCATGGCCAGGCAGTAGGGATCCAGGATCTGCTGAATGCTCCGAGTCGTCTTCGATCCGGGCACTTCATCCCTCAGCGCTTGCAGCCGTCCGGAATCCTCCGGCGATAGTCCGCTTCCCAGAAAGGTCAGCGCGTCATCCAGCCGGAGCGCCTGGGCCAACAGCGGCTGGGCTTCGACGTTTCCGACCTCTGGGAGATCGTCGGAGAAGGCTGGCCCGGACAGCAGGAGTGAGACCGCAAGGAGGCTGAAGAGTGAGTATTTCATGGGTTTTCTCCCGGCCAATATTCCGCCTGGTTGCCGACACTGTCCCCGGGTGCAACGGGGTGCGGCACCGACCAGCGCGCCACTATCGGTCGCGGCGACTTGAATTCAGTCAACCGAACCGCGGTCCAAATCTGGGGAGACGCCATCATGGCTTCCCCACAGTCTGTTGCTGCGCTCCAGGCGGGATCATAAACTCGTTTGCTGGTGAGACTATCACAACCTGATCCGGTGTGAAATGCAGCTCAAACCCTCCAACGCAGGCAGGTGCCTGCTCCTGTCATGGTGACGATGGTATCGTCCTCCAGGACCACACTGGAAGCATAGCCGGTCCCATAGCCCTTGATCGACGAACCCAGTACCGAACCGCCCGCACGAGTGAGGTGATAGACTTCCGCGCTCCAGGTTCGACCCTCGTCGTGGCTGATCCGTGCCAGAACCTGAGCCTCATGGCGCGGGTAGCGGTGATCGGTGGTCAGGATGAGCGTTCCGTCGGACAACTGGGACAATTCCCCGTGAGCCTGTCCCAGTGCCAGGTCGGTTGGCCCGTTCACCGTCCGGCTTACCGGGCGGAAATGGGTCCAGGTATGGCCAGCATCCTCCGAGTCGGCCAGGTAGACCCGCTTGGATGGTTGAAATCCATCCTCATGCAGGGAAGGACGCGCGTGGAGCTGCTCCTCCATCATCTCGGCTGACCAGAAGGAAGGCTGGTAACGGATTGCGGCGATCAACCGTCCGGAGTGCAACCGCATGAGAGTCGTCTCGAAAGACCAGTCCGGCAATGGGGTTCGCTCGCTCCAGCTTCGGCCACCGTCGGTGGACCGAAGAACGTAGCTAGCGGTAAAGGGAGTCTCCGTCCAAGGCTGCAAAGACGTTTCAGCCGCCTGCCTGATCTCTTTCGCACGGGTCGAAGTCGCGCCCAGGCGCTGGGGCCAGAGCACGGTTCCGTCCGTCAATTCGGTCATTCGGTTCGAGGAGTTTCCAATCGAAGGGAAAGGCGCCTTGTCGACCCTGAACGGTCCTTGCCAGCTCCTGCCGCCGTCCTGGCTTCGAATCACGTAGCACTCCGCTTCGAGTCCCGCGACCCCGCAGCCATCGGCTGCTTGGTGGAACGCCCACAGGAGGGTGCCGTCTCTCAGGATCCCGAATGAGTCGCTTCGGAGTGCCCACCGATTGTCAAAAAAGAGCCAGCGCGACGAGTCCCTCGCCAGGGTGTGGTCGAAGAACTGCCACCAGTCCAGACGTTTTGGCCGCCAGGTCCGGCCCTCGTCGCTGGAGGCCAGCAGGATGCTTTCGAGCCCCGGACCCTCCGTAGAGAAACCGGCGTAGAGGACGCCGTCCTGTGTCCTGCCGATGGGAGCCCCCCGGCCCCAGGGGACCACCGCAAATTGAGCCGGAACGGTTCGAACTCTCTCCCCGTTGACAGTGACCGCTATCCGGGTCTTTTGGGGAGCCGGGCCCGATGGAGATTCCTCTGCCCGCAATGGTTTCCAGCCGCTGGAAAACGTTGTGGCCGCCAGCCATCCTCCAAAGCCGGTCGCCAGGAAGTTCCGACGATTGGTTTTGAGTGCCGACGGTCCTGGAGATTCCCTGATGGAGTGATCGATTTGATGGTTGAATTTCATGGCATCCTCCTGCCGGCAGACTCGGGATCCAATATGCGGGCAAGCCTATCACTCATCAAACGGGATATGTGCCGAACCTTTTGCAAAATTAGAAAGCGGGACGTTTACCGGGACTGGCCACAAAAGGCACAAAAACGCAATTGGTGACTTTTGTGCTTTTTGTGGTTAGACAGCCTTTTTAACCAGACCGCACCCGATATCGAAAAAGGCAGAACCTCCGGTTTTCCGGCAAGATGACCTGCCCCACTGGGAATTTTGCATAAAGCTCCACCGATTGTTTAAACCCGGAGCTACTGAAAATCTGGTATTTTCAAGGTCTTCCAAAACTCGGAGGTCGTGAGTTCG
>JAPVWS010000478.1 GCA_027493295.1 Candidatus Versatilivorator vitaminiformans
CACGGCAAAGGTGGTCGCCAACAGAACCAGGTTGTTGAACAGGAAGCTGCTCTCCCTGGAAACCACCGAGTCCAGCCGGTTCTCGCTCTTGAGCTCTTCCATTCGGGTAAAGAGGAAGTAGAGCGACAGGGCGGTCATCAGGATGAGAAAGGTAGAGAAGAAAGGGCCGATCGGTGACTGGGCAAAAGAGTGGACTGAAGAAACGATCCCGCTACGAGTCAGAAAGGTGCCGAGAATGCACAGCAGGAAGGTGGCCAGGATCAGGACCATGTTCCAGACCTTCATCATTCCCTTGCGCTCCTGCATGATTACCGAGTGCAGGAAGGCCGTCCCGGTCAGCCAGGGCATCAGGGAGGCGTTTTCCACCGGATCCCAGCCCCAGTAGCCGCCCCAGCCCAACACCACGTAAGCCCACATGGCGCCCAGAAGAATTCCCGTACCCAGGAAGAGCCAGGGGACCATCATCCATCGCCTGGTCGTCCGGATCCATTCCTCGTCCAGCTCCCGGGTGATCAGGGCGGCAATGGCGAAGGCAAAGGGGATGGTGAATCCGACGTAGCCCACGTAGAGGATGGGCGGGTGGATCACCATGGCCCAGTATTGCAGCAGGGGATTGAGTCCCTGGCCGTCGGGGGGGCTCCAGGGCACCGGCGCTTGCCCGGCCTGCGACACGCCGATGGCGTCGAAGGGGTTGGCGACGAAGTTGTTGACCAGCAGGAAGAAGGTGGTCACCATGGCGACCACCCCAACCACCCAGGGCATCAGGACTGGATTCCTCCTGCGATGGACCAGGACGGTCACCATGGAGAAGAGGGTCAGAATCCAGCACCAGAAGAGAAGCGACCCTTCCTGTCCTCCCCACAGCGCCCCCACCTTGTAGTACCAGGGCATGGCCTGGTTGCTGGAAGAGGCGACATACTGGAGCTGGAAGTTGCTGGTGACGAGCTGGTACCAGAGGCTCATCACGGCGACGGTCACCAGGGCGGTGACCGCGACGGCGGCTCTCTCTCCGGTGGCGGCCAGACGTCGGTGCCCGAACTTTCCTGCCAGCAGCGACGCTACCAGCGCATAACAGGACAGACCGAAGGCCAGCAGCATGGTGAACTGTCCGACATCGGTCAAAAAGACTTGCATGGAGTGATTTCTATAGGGGTTCGGTGCTGAATTGGCCTGAGGATAGACGCCGGAAGGAACAACTCTCGACGTTTCACTGTCCAGTCAGCGCCGGCAGGGTCACTGGTTTTGACCGGCGGCTTGCTTGAGGGCTTCCTGGCTGTAGGTGGCCTCGTACTTGGAGGCGCACTTGGCCTGAACCACCGTCGACTGAAACTCTCCGCCGGGCATGAGCTTGCCTTCCGCCATGGCCTCCGCGTCGTCCTTGAAGGTGTCCGGCAGCAGATCCTTCCCGACGTAGCGGATATTCAGGCTATGTCCTTCTTGTTCCAGGGTGAACCGCACTCCTTCGTCTGCCTTCAGGATGCTCCCGGGAACGACGTTGCCGGCGACCCGGATCCGGCGGCCGTAGGCTTCGTCCCCCATGGCCTGCAATTCGCCGACGGTCTTGTAGTAGGCCACACTTTCGTCGAAGCTGCTGAACCCCAGCCAGGCAACCGCCAGTACGATGACCAGGGAGCCGACCAGGAACTTGATTTTTCGCTTGTCCATGCCTGATTCCTTCCCGCCGGCAACCATCCGCGATTCCAGAGAGCCGGCGAAAACCCGACGCCAGTATTTTACCCGCCGGCCGGGTTTTTAAGCAAGTTTAAGGCAGGGACCGTTTTCTCAGTGGTTCCGGCGGGAGCAGGCCATGGCAGGCAGAACCTATAGGCATGCAAAAGCCGGGAGTCAACCAATACGGACGTGCTGTACCACGACTTTCAGGCCCGAGGTTCTGGAAAGTCTTCCGTCGGCGGTCAAGAGGGGAATATCCAGTGTGCGGGCGGCTGCGAGATAGAAGGCATCGTAGGCGCTGACGCTGCGGTGATACTGCCAAGCCAGACGAGCCAAGTACCGGTGCGAAATTCGGTCCACCGGCCAGTGGGCCAAGTCATCGATAGCCAGCAATGCCCGCGACTCCTCGAGGTGACCCTTCAGCACCGCGCGGCGCAACACCGACAAGACCTCTGCGTCCATCAACTCGGGCGCTGACAGGGATGCATTCTCGATCATGTCTGCTACGGCCCGTCCGAGGGAGGTCCTCAGGAGGTACTCGACCGCAACTGAGGCATCGACAACGTACCCGGTCACCCGATCTCCAGGTCTCGGTGTGAACGTTCCTCCAGGAGCAACGCTGCCGCCGGTACTCCGAGGCTGGTCTCGGGGCGCTGAGCCAGGTGCTTGCGCCACTCCCACCTCGCCAACTCGCGTTCGAGCGCGGCGAGTACCGACGCGCTCAGGGTGCAGTGGTTCTCTCTCGCGTGGCGGCGCAGGCGCTCGTGAAGATCTTCCGGGATGTTCTTTACTTGAAGGTTGGCCATGTCATGATCGTAGCATGACGCTGGCATGAACACAAGGCCGCCGACTTACTCCTTAATCATGGTTCTCAACAGCTCACCCAGACGTCATCTCCTTCGATCTTGACCGGGTAGCATCCCACCTGGGCCCGCGGGTTGGTCAGGCAGGCGCCCGTGGCCACATCGAATCGCCAGGAATGCCAGGGACAGCTCACGACGTTGCCGTCCAGCGAGCCCTCGCCCAGCGGTCCGCCCCGGTGGACACAGGTGTCGTCGATGGCATGGAGACTGCCGTCCACGTTGAATACCGCAATGCTCTTGCCCTCGACCTCAACCGTTCGGCCCTGTCCGGGCGGAATCTCATCGACTCCGGCCACGCGAATGTAGTCGGCCATGGTCTCCTCCTTGTGGATCGGGAATTCGCCGGTCGGCGTCCGCTCTCAATGCGCCAAACACAAATTTACGGTCAGCGGTCACGGGGAGGCAAAGGGCTGCGCCGGTCTCAGCTTCGGGTGGGCTCGTCCAGAAGCCCTCGAGCCCGGTAGCCTCCCGTCCGCTTGAAGTACGCCATCAGAATGAGATAACCCCCGAGCATGATGAGCGGCAGGATGGCCACCGTCATGAGGGCATCCTTCTTGGCGCCGGATTGCACCTCCTCGATCAAGCGGAGGTCTTCCGGGCTTGCGGCTTGAAGCTTTTCCTGGTCCAAGGGCCGGTACCTGCCGAACACGCTCACCTTTTCCTGGCTCACCACCTGAGCATGCAGCGCAGGGTTCTGCGCGTGCAGCTCGCGCTCGATCACCCGGTCCTGAACGTGGCCGAGAAAAGCGGCGCCGACCACTCCCACGCTGAGTGTCCCCACGGCAGCAATGGCGTTCAGTGTCAGGGCGCCGCCCCTGGGAAACTGTTCCGAAACCACGCCCAGCATGGTAGGCCAGAAAAAGGTCTTGCCGAAACCGTACAGGGTCGCCGCCAGCAGAATGACGATCCCGGTCGATTTTGACAGGGCTGCGAGGCCGACCGCCGCCACCAGGCTGCTGACGGCCAACAGCCCCAGAGGAGAAAGCCTGTGCACGAACGGACCCGCGAAAAAGCGGAGGATCATCATGATGAGGGAGGTGTAGACCAGCACCCATCCCGGATGGATTCCCAGTTGGCTCATTTCGGGGGCCATGAGGGAGGTGATCCAACTGTCGGTGCCCAACTCGGTGGTGGCCAGCGGAATCATCAGCAGGACAAGGAAGAAGAACATCATCCTGCCCCAGGAACGCACGTAGAGAGTGTAACCGCCCACCAGAAGGCCGCCCAAAACCAGTTGAACGACCAGTGGCCAGGAGAACACGCGGCCCACCTCGCTGACAATCAGGGCAACCACGATCAGGATGCCCAGGATGCCTGCTTCCTGGAGCATGGCCTTGTAGGAGACGCCGGCCTGGACCCGCTCTTGCACGGGGAACCTGCAGCCCGGCAACATCAGTCCGTAGACGGCCGTCGGCAGCAGGATCAGGCCCACCTTCCAATGCCAGTCCACGCCGCCCATCATCAGGGCCAGTATGCCACCCAGAACCAGTCCGCCCGGCCAGCCCGCATGCAGGATATTGAGCCACTTGGTCTTGTCCCGGGGATACATGGTGGCCACCACGGGATTGACCACCGCCTCCACCGTCCCATTGCCCAGCGCCACGATGAAGGTCCCGATATAGAGACCCCAGTAACCCTGGGCCAGGATGGTGATCACGGCCGAGGCCAGATGGCAGACAAGGGCGAAGGCCATGGCCTTGCCGTAACCGATGCGGTCCACCACCAAACTGAACAGGACGATGCTCAAGGCGAAAGGCCAAAGCCCCACACCGAAGATTTCGCCTTTCTGGGTCTCGCTGAGGTTGAACTGGACTCCCCACTCGTTGATGACCTGGGTACGCACGATGAAGCCGAAGGCGGTGGCCACCAGGGCAATAAAGCTGGCCCAGAAGAGTCTCTTGGCATTGGAGTCGAGCCGTTGCTGCTCGTCCCCTGGTGAGGTGGGATTGTCCATGGATCGGGGCGGGCCTGCCGTGAGTCGGTGCTGTCGAAACAGGCGCAGCTTAGCTCAGGCCCGGGTCGCTGTCAATCCGATTGCCCCCGGTCGATTACCCCCGGTCAACTATGAATTGATTTCCCGGCTTTATCTGGGAAAGAATGCTGCCAGCCATGAAACGCGCAGAACTCAACCGGCAGATCGATCGGCTGAAAGAGGACTTTTGCGGCCACCTGCAAGTGGAGACCACGCTTGGAGCCATGACCGGGCTCATCAAGGGCGTGGTCGAGGATGCCTACCGTGAGGCTCGATCCGCGCTGCCGCCCGGCCGCAACGGGATCGCGTTGCTCTCTGCCGGGGGATTCAGCCGAAATCAGCTTCATCCCTATTCGGACATCGACATCCTGGTCCTATTTGCCGGGCGGCTCCGGGAAGAGGACGAAACCTTCCTCAAGAGGCTGCTTCATCCGCTTTGGGATCTGGGGTTGCACATTGGCCACCAGATCCTGGAGCTGAACCGCTATCGCTTCGATCCGGAGAACCTGGAGCTGGCAACCGCCCTGCTGGAAACGCGCCTGGTGGCAGGCGACTCCCGCCTCTATCAACAATTCCTGCAACGGGACGTGAGACGGCTCCTCAAGCGCCAGCGAAAGCAGTTCCTGCGTATTCTGGTGGACAGCTACGAAGAGCGGCAGAAACGTTTCAGCTCGACCATCTACCAGTTGGAGCCCGACGTCAAGGAAGCCCCGGGCGGCCTGAGAGATCTTCAGGTGGCCGGCTGGCTGAGTCGACTCCTCTACGGAGTCGACTCAGGGCAGGGTCTGATTGAGCTGGGCCTCCTGAACCAGGGCCAGTGGGACGATCTCAGAGAGGCGCAACGGTTCCTGATGCAGTTGAGGACCTACCTTCACGTTCTGGCCGGACGCAACCGGAACGTCTTGTCTCACGAGTCGCAGGAAGCGATGGTCAAGGTGCTGGGCTACACCGCAGACACCCCCTGGATGGCGGTGGAAAACCTGATGAAGGACTACTTCCTGAAGGCCAAGGTCATTCACGCCTTCTGCGAGTCCATGGTTCGGAGGGCCTTTCCTCCAGTCAAACGCCACAGGCGCTCCCTGAAAAAGACCTGGACCACCACCGTAGTCAGGAAAGGCGCACTGGCCTTTCCCCGGGAAGCCGTGATTCATGAGAACCCTCTCAACGTACTGAAACTGTTTTCCCGTTCGGTGAGGTACCAGGTTCCCGTCAGTGAGGAGGCTCTGGATCAGATCCGGAGGAACCTGCCGCTGATCGGCGAAAAGCTCCGGGACACGCCGGATGTCCGAGACCACTTCCTGAGGTTGCTGCGCCAGCGCCACGGGGTTTACGACGCTCTGTTCCTTATGCACGAGATCGGATTGTTGGGGCAGATCTTTCCGGAGTTCGATCGGATACGCTGCCACGTCACCCAGGACTTCTTTCACAAGTACACGGTGGATGAACATTCCCTTCTGACCGTCAGGAACCTGGAAGAGCTCTATCGCGGTCGAACGGAGAGAAGCCTTCGCTTCGGCGAAATTCTCAAGAGCCTCCAACGTCCCGATCTGCTGCTCTTCTCCTTGCTGTTCCACGATGTCGGAAAAGCCGAGCCGGGCAACCACTGCGAGAAGAGCCTGGCGGCTGTCGACAGGATTGCCGAGCGGATTCAACTCTCCCAGGCGGATCTCGAAACGGTCCGATTCCTGGTCAGCGGCCACCTGGAGATGTCCAACACCTTTCAGCGTAGAGACGTGACCGATGAGTCCGTAATCAAGCGTTTTGCCGAGTTTGTGGGCAGCCAGGACAACCTCCGCCTGCTCTGCCTGGTGACCTACGCCGATATCACCGCCGTCAGTCCCGAGGCGCTGACCCCATGGAAGGAAGACGTGCTATGGCAGCTCTACGTGGAAACCAATGCTCAGTTGACCCGGGACTTCGCCGATGAGCGCTGGCACCTGAACGAGGATTCCGGCTTGATGGAAGAGGTTTCCGCCCTGGTGGGGGAAAGTCCCGACAGCTCACGGCTGCAGGACTTTCTGGATGGGTTTCCGCGGCGTTATCTGCGCTTCACTCCCACGGAACACATCGCCGAGCACTTTCGATTGTCCGAGGGAATCCGTTCCCCTACCGACATCGTCAGCCGACTGACCCGGCATCGGTCGACCTACCGGCTAGCCTTCATGGCCTTGGACCGCCCCAACCTGTTCGCCAAATTAACCGGGGTCCTGGCCTGCTATGGCATGAATATCGTTCGGGGGCAGGCCTTTGCCAACAGCCACGGCTTGATCCTGGATTTGATTGAGTTCGAGGACCGGCTGCACACCTTCAAAATGAACCGTAGCGAGATGGATGCCTTTCAGAACACGCTGCGTAATGTGGTGCTGGGGCGCCAGGATCTGGCGGTGTTGCTCAAGAAAAGGGAAAGTAGTATTCTTTTCCGGTCCAAGAGCTGGAGTCCGATTCATACCTTTGTTGGTTTCGACGACCATGCCTCGGACAAGTACACATTGATGGAAATCGTGACCCGCGATCGGTTTGGGCTCCTGTATAATATTGCCACCAACCTGGCGAGGAACGACTGCAACATCGACGTCGCCCTGATATCCACCGAAGGACACAAAGCAATTGACGTCTTTTACTTGACTCAGGCGGGAGGGAAGCTGACCGCTCTGCCTCAGCAGGCGCTGGAAGAATCGTTGCATCGGGCTCTGGATGGGCCCTGATCCGGATTCGGCTCGACTCGGAGAATAAGAGCCATGAGCCCGTCAACGAAATGCCGGCATCCAAGTCGTGGTTACCTCAAACTGGATCTGGTGTAGTTATTTGATTCGAAATTCGCATTGTTGGCTAGCGCTACGAGGAAGGGGAAATCCATGAAGCTCGTGAAATGCATCATTCGGCCGAACAAAGTAGAGGAAGTCCGGGAAGCTCTGTCACAGGTCAATGTTTCCGGGATGACCGTATCGGAAGTACGCGGTCATGGCCGCCAAAAAGGCCATAAAGCCATTTATCGGGGCCGGGAGTACAGCGTGACCCTTCTGCCCAAAATGATGATCGATTTGGTGCTGCCGGATGACCAGGTCGACGAGGTATTGAAAGTTGTCATCGAGGCCGCCAGAACCGGAGAAATCGGAGACGGCCGGATTTTCGTCCTTCCGGTGGATGAGGGATACAATATCCGCACCGGAGAAAAGGACGTCAATTGATCCGATCTTCCGGTGAGGGATTGTCGATCGCAGGCTTTCGATTTTGGATCTGCGACAGACAATGCCGGCGGAAGTATTGACGGCAATTTTCAGCTCAAACCCGAACGCCCCGATCCAAAACTCACAATTCTGCACCCAGGCCGGCCACGATTTCCCGGTAGTGCCTTCGGACCCGGCGGGTCGTCGCCAGATAGTGGTCGGTGAAGGCTTCCGGGGATTGGCAGAAGGGCGCCTTGGGATCCCCCAGCAGGAGAATCAGCTTGCGAAGATGACCGGGGTCGCGAGAGATGGTGGAGACGCCGTCGGTGGCTGCAATTCGGAGGCTGTTTTCCAGGCGGCGCAGGAACCGGTAGCCCTCCGACAGGTCGTGAACCGCAACCTCCCCCAGGAGCCCCAGTCTTTCCAGCCGTCCCATAGCCGTGAGTGTGTGGGGGATGCGGAGCTCGGGATATTCTCCTCCATACTTCAACTGCAACAACTGAGTGGCGAATTCCACGTCCTGCAGGCCTCCAGTCCCGGCCTTTAGATGGAATCGGGCTTGCTGGGCCTCTTTCCCCAACTCGACTTCCATGCGACGACGCAGGTGAACGATCTGGGAGACCTCTGCCGGCCGCAACTCCGGCTCATAGACAAATCGGTCGATCATGCCGCCGATCTCTCGTTGCAGGCGTCGTCCACCCGAAATGAAACGGTGGTGGGACAGCGCCAGGCGCTCCCAGGCCTCCGCCCGGGTCGTCAGGTATTCCCGGTAACGGGATGCAGGAGTTGCCAATTCCCCCTTGCTCCCCATGGGCCGCAGCCGGGTGTCGATGTGATAAATGGCTCCCTCGCCCTGTGACACCGAGAGGATCTCGTCAAGGTGCTCGACCAGGCGGACACAGCGCCGCTGGTTCTCCCAGGCTGCCGCGGCATCCTCGTCCGCGTAGAGGTAGACCAGGTCCAGGTCGGAGTGATAGCTGAGGTCGTTGCCACCCAGCTTCCCCATGGCCAGTATGGCCACCTGCTCGCGCGCCCAGCCGGTGAAGCCCGCGCCAAAGCGGTCTTCCAGGCTTTCACAGGCCAAGTCCAGGGCGGCCAGCAGGCAGCACTCGGCCAGGGCGGCCATTTGCTTCCCGACCCGGTCCCGGCTCAACTCGCCCAAAACGTCCTTCATCCCGATTCGGAACATTTCCGTCTGCTGATACCGCCTCAGACAGCCGCGCTTTTCCCGATCACTGCCGGCTTCCCGGAGCAGGGAGCCCAACTCGGCCGAGAAGCGCGCGAGCGTCTTCTGCCGTTTCAACTCCTCGGGGCGAACCAGAGTGTCGAAGAACTCGGGCCGCCTGCAAAGAAAATCCGAAAGAAATCGGCTGGAGGCGAGCACTCTCAGGAGTCGGGCCAGTACCCCCGGGGACTCATTCAGCAACCCGTAGAGCGAATCCCGATCGCCCAGGGCGCCGGCGAAACTTTCGAATGCGGACAGGCCGGCGTCGGGGTCGGGGCTGGACTGCAGTTCGCTCAGCAGTCCCGGCATCAGGTTGGCCAGCAGGTTGCGCATCCGGGAGGGGGCATGAGCGAAGGAGGGGGCATCCCGCAACAGGGTGATCTGGTGGTAGGCGGTTCTCAGGTCTGAAAATCCCCGGGCGGCAAGCATCTGGTGGGCTTCCTGCTCCGCAAGTCCCGGATGGAGCACCAGCGCCGCCTCACGGATCTCGACGCCGGCAGCACCCCCTCGTCGCCAGGCCACCAGGTCTTCAAACATGCCGTGCACCAGCGCCGTGTGTCGGGCGTAGGTTTGCCGGAACCTGTCCACGGTTTCCGCGTCAGTGGAACCGGCAATCCCCATGCGCCGGGCGCACTTGTAGAGGTCCTCTTCCTTCTCAGGCAATTCGTGCGTCTGGAAATGAAAGACCATCTGAAGCTTGTGCTCCAGGTCGCGCAGAAACTCGTAGGCTTCTCGCAAACCGCGATGTTCCCGGGCATTGAGGAACCGGGCGCGGTGCAGCGCCTCCAGGGCCTGCACCGTCTGCGCCTGCTGCAGGTGCGGATGGCGGCCCCCGTAGATGAGCTGGAGCGCCTGGACGAAGAATTCGACTTCGCGAATGCCGCCCTCCCCCAGCTTGACGTGCCGCCCCTGCTTTCCCGTTGAACCCAACTTGGCGTTGATGCGGTTCTTGATCTCCTGAAGTTCCTCCAAAGAGGCGAAATCCAGGAACTTGCGGTAGGTAAAAGGTCGAAAGGTTTCGCAGAAGATCTGTCCCAGTTCCCTGCATCCTCCCACCGGGCGCGCCTTGATCAATGCCAGTCGTTCGAAGGTTTCCCCCCAACTGCCATAGTAGTTCCGATAGTCGTTCAGCGACGTGGCAACGTTTCCGGTGCTGCCTTCGGGCCGCAGCCGCAAGTCCACCCGATAGAAGGCTCCTTCAACGGTCGACTCCGACAGGGCTTGGGTGATCATGCGAGCCAGCTTGGTAAAGAATTCGCGGTTTGAGATGGTTTTGGCAGGGCTGTTCGAGAGCGGAGCTTTCGAGCAGGCCTCCCCACCTCCGGTATGGCCCTCCTCCCCGTCATAGCAGTAGATCAAATCGATATCGGAGCTGTAGTTGAGCTCCTCCCCTCCCAGCTTGCCCATTCCCAGCACGGTAAAGCGGGCCTCCCTCATTCCGCCCCGGCCGTCGGGCGTTTGGGGAATTCCGTGCCGGCTTACCAGGCGGGCCCGACAAGTCTCGTATACGCAGTCAATGACGGACTCGGCCAGCCGGGACAGCTCCGTGGTAGTTCCGCCCACATCGATGACTCTCAGAATATCGCGGGCGCTGATGCGCAACATCTCCCGGCGCTTGAAGCGGGCCAGAGCCCTCAATGGATCCTCGTCAGCCCAGCCCGGGGAGATGGCTTGGCGGGCTTCATTGCGATAGGAGGCCAGGGATTTGGGCCAGGGCGCGCCCAGCTCGTTCAGCAGCCAGTAGAAGGTCTCCGGGTCGCGAATGAGGATTTCGGAGGCGTAGCTGGAACAGCCGCAGATCAGGAGCACCGCCTCCAGGGCCTCGGCCGTGTCGCCCAGGAAGCCCAGGAAGTTCACCGGGTGGCTGACCACCCCCAGCAGGCGTTCGAAGTGGTTGAGAGCTCCGTCGGGGTCGGGTGTTTCCCGAACCACCTCCAGCAACTTGCCCAGCATGCGTGCCAGGGCCAGCCGGGTAGTCACGTCCTCCGCCATCAACTGCAGGTTGCGGTCGGCGGCTGCCGGGTCCGCGAATCCGAATCGGGCGAGGAATTCCGTCACCTCTTCCGTGGAAAGTTCGGGCGCCAGCAGCAGGTCTTCGGGCTTCATGGGGCCGCCAGGTTCGTTCTTGAAAAGCATTGCGATCTTAACAAGGCGGTTCCTGCAAGGCCACCGTGAATCCGGGAACGCGCTGACCCTTCGATAGTGAAACAAGAGAAGTTCATGGCCTGTTCGAAGTAGGGACAGGTTCCATCAGACCGGTATGTTGGATTAGGGAACATGGATGCACAGGATGCACAGGATAATGAGGACGGGAGGCTGCTGCACGAGAGGCTGGCTCCGGCGATGATCGCGTGCGGATTTGCGGATGTCCAGGACGGCAAGCCAGCCGTCTCCCAAAAACTCCTGTGCATCCTGTGCATCCATGTTAATAAACCATCTGCCCCTGCCTGACTTTGAACCGGTTTTCCGGCACTTGGTGCCGTGGATAGCTTCAGGGGCAGGCGAGGTGACGGACCAGCGCCTGCTGTGGTAGTATTCGAGCGGTTTTGCGGGGAGCGGTAGCTGGCCAAATGATGATTGATCTAATGGGACCGATTGAAAAAGAAGAACTTATGAGCTCCGATCAGATCGAGCGCACCATTCGCCGGCTGGCGCGGGAGATCCTCGACCACAATCGGGGTCAGCATGGATTGGCGCTGGTTGGCATTCGCCGCCGCGGGGTGCCGCTGGCGGAGCGTCTGGCCGGGGCTCTGTGGGAAATACAGGCTGTCAAGGTTCCGGTCGGTCATCTGGACATCAATCTCTATCGAGACGACCTTTCCTCGGTAGCCACCCAGCCGATCGTACAGAGCAGCGAAATCGATTTCCCGTTGAGCCGGAAGATCGTGGTGCTGGTGGACGATGTCCTGTTCACCGGGCGCACGGTGCGGGCCGCCATGGACGCCCTGGTGGATTACGGCCGGCCCAAGGCCATTCAGCTCTGTGTCCTGATCGATCGGGGTCATCGGGAGTTGCCCATCCAGGCCCACTTCGTGGGCAAGACGGTCGAGACCGACGCGGTGGAGATGGTGGAGGTCCGGCTCAGGGAGATTGATCGTCGCGAGGGAGTTCTGCTGGTTGAACCTGCTTCATGAGTCCTGAAGCCATTGCCTCAAAGTCCGGCGCGTCCACCCCACCCACCTCCCGGGGAGGCCCGGTGTCATTCAATGCCAAACACCTGCTGGGCATTGAGCAGTTGTCGGTGGATCAGATTCAATTGATCCTGGAGACGGCCAAGTCTCTTCGAGAAATCTCAACCCGTCCCATCAAGAAAGTCCCCACGCTTCGCGGCAAGACCGTTATCAATCTTTTCTTCGAGGCCTCTACCCGGACGCGCACCTCCTTCGAGATCGCAGCCAAGCGACTCAGTGCCGACGCCATCAATATCTCGACTTCCTCCAGCAGCATTGTGAAAGGAGAGACCCTGGTGGATACGGCAAGAAACCTGGAGGCCATGGCCCCGGACGTCATCGTGATTCGACACTCTTCGGCCGGAGCCCCCCATCAACTGGCTGGAAGCTGTACGGCCTGCATCGTCAACGCTGGTGACGGGGCCCATGAGCATCCCACTCAGGCGCTGCTGGACGCGCTCACCATTCTGGACCACAAGCCCGCCTTGAAGGGACTGAGGGTCGCCATCATCGGAGACATCGCCCACAGCCGGGTGGCTCGGTCCAATTGTCTGTTGCTGGGGAAGATGGGCGCCGGGGTGACGGTCTGCGGACCGCCGACCCTGCTCCCGGTAGGCTTCGAACGGATGGGCAGCGAACACGGATCGCTGACCGTGACCGATCGAATGGACGAAGCCCTGGAGGGGGCCGACGTGGTGATGATGCTGCGCATTCAAATGGAGCGCCAGCGAGAGGCCTTCTTCCCCTCGGTGCGGGAATACTTCCGCTACTACGGGCTTACCGCCAGGCGCATGAGGTCGGCCAAGCCCGACGCCATCATCATGCATCCCGGTCCCATCAATCGCGGCGTGGAAATCGCGTCGGAGGTGGCCGACGGGCCCTATTCGGTGATCCTGGGACAGGTGGCCAGCGGCGTCGCCATTCGCATGGCCGTTCTCTACCTGGTCATCGGAGGAAGGGATCAACCTCTGCGGGACCCCGAGGGGTGAGTGTTGGCGGCCGCAACCACTGGAGGAGTCAGAAATGCCATCCCTGCTGGTTAAAGGCGGAAGAGTGATCGACCCGGCCCAGGAACTGGACCAGGTCAGCGATGTCCTGCTGGAGGACGGCAGGGTCAGCCGTATCGCCCCGGGCCTGCAGGCCCCGGGGATTCCAATCCTGGACGCCTCCGGGCTGGTCGTGTCGCCGGGTTTGATCGATATCCACGTGCACCTCAGAGAACCCGGCAGGGAGGACGAAGAAACCATCCAATCCGGTTCCGAGGCGGCAGCGGTCGGCGGCTTCACCTCCATCTGCTGCATGCCCAACACCAGTCCCGTCAATGACAATCCCGCGGTCACCAGCTTCATCCTCAAGGAGGCCGAGCGGCTAGCCTTGACCCGGGTGTTTCCGATAGGCGCCATCAGTGTCGGGAGCGCCGGGGAGCGGCTGGCGGAAATTGGAGAAATGGTCAACGCGGGAGCCATCGGCATCAGTGACGACGGCAAGGGCGTGATGGACGGACAGCTCATGCGTCGGGCGCTGGAGTATTCGCTGCCCTTCAAGATCCCCGTCATCGAACACTGCGAAGATCTCAACCTCTCGGCCCACGGTTGCATGAACGAGGGGTACCAGTCCACGGTCCTGGGGCTGAAGGGCATGAGCCGCACGGCCGAAGACGCCATGGCGGCTCGGGACATCATGCTGGCCGAGGTGACCGGCGCGCACATCCACATCGCCCATCTTTCCACCCGTGGCGCAGCCGATTTGGTAAGGCAGGGGAAAAGCAAGGGAATTCATGTCACCTGCGAAGTCTGCCCCCACCATTTCACCCTCAGCGATGCGGCCTGCCGTGACTACGACACCAACACCAAGATGAGTCCTCCCCTGCGAACCGAGGACGACATCGAGGCGTTGCTGGAAGCCATCGTCGACGGCACGGTGGATTGCATCGTCACCGACCACGCTCCCCACAATCCCAACGAAAAGATGCTGGAATTCGACCAGGCCCCCTTTGGAATCATCGGTCTCGAGACCGCCCTGGGCCTGGTCCTGACCCGCCTCTACCATCCCGGTCTCATCAGTCTCCGCCGTGTGGTGGAACTCATGAGCACCCAACCCGCCCAACTGATCAACCAGCCGCTCGGCCATCTGAAAGCTGGCAGCGCGGCCGACCTGACCCTGTTCGACCCGGACGCCGAATGGGTCTACGACCTCGGACAGACCAGGTCCAAAAGCCGCAACTCCCCCTTCCACGGCACGGCCCTCAAAGGGCGCGTGGCCGCCACCATCGTGGCGGGGAAGGTCGTCTATCGGTGTCCGGAGTACTTCGAGGGTTGAGCTACCGACTCTTCTGGAACTTCTCAAGGCATTCCGAGGAACAGAAGTACTTGGCTTCTCCGCGGAAGGTGCGGCGCAGGGCGGAGTCAGTGTCGACGTAGGTGCCGCAGACGGGGTCCTTCTCCATGGTCCCCTGCTTGACCGTCGACCCGCGGGTACGGGAGGGGCCGGGGTTCTCGAAGTTGGAACGCCCCCGCATGGGCGCCAGGAAGGCGCGCAGCACGCCGCGCACAAACATCAACGCCGCCAGGAGAATGGCGAAGTAGAACATCCATTTCATGGCAGATGCTTACCCCCGGGGAGAAGTGCAAACTTGACCCGCATGCCATGAGTCTACCACCGATTCCATGGGCGTCAAGCGGCCGGCAGGGCCTCCCTGCGGCATGCTTGACGGGCCGCCTTCGGTCCACCGGCAGGTGTCGGGGGACGGTTCGGCAGGTAGCTTCAAAAGAGTTGGTGGGCCTTCAAATCCAGCCGTTGCGACTGATGCATGAGCACGGCGTTCATCAGCTCGATGGCCAGGCGCGACTCCAGTGTGATCCCGGCGCGGATGCCCACGCAAGGGTCATGGCGTCCCATCCTGAGCTTGAACTCGATCTCTTCCAGGTTTTTGCGGACCGACTGCTGGGGAAGCAGAATGGAGGAGGTCGGCTTGAACCCCACCCGGCAGATCAAGGGACTGCCGGTAGTCACTCCACCCAGCAATCCTCCGTGGCGGTTGCCCTGATAGCCTGAACGGCGGATGGGGTCGTTGTTTTGGCTACCCCGACGCGCGACGGCTGCCGAACCCGCACCGATCTCGCACGACTGAACGGCGTGCAATCCCCCCAAAGAACCCATCAGGCGCAGCTTCAGGCTCTGATAGAGAGGTTGCCCGACCAGCGGAGGCGGGTTGACCGCCACCACCTCGATCGATGCTCCCAGGGAATCTCCCTTCTTGCGGGTTTCCCGGATGGCTTCGGCGGCACTGCGGGCGAAGGTCGTGTCCAGCGTGTGGATCTCGGAATCCTCCAGGGACTTCTCCAGGCTTTCCAGGGTGTCCGCGGGACAGTTGCGCGAACCGGGCTCCCGCAGGTCTTCGAACCGATCGGCCAGGGTCAGCGAACTTTTCAACGGCCCCACCTGGCAGATGGATGACAGGATCACGGTGCGGAAATGTTCCCGCAGAAAGATCCGGGCGATGGAGCCGGCGATCACGTCGGAGATGGTGGACCGGTAGCTGGAGCGCCCCCCTCCTCTCGGGTCCGCGTAGCCTCGGGACTGGTGATGCTTGACCAGGTCGGTGTGTCCGGGGCGAACCTCCCCTTCGGGACCTGCAAACTGCTCGTAGTCCTGTGGCCGCTTGGATGAGGAGAGCACCAGGGCCGCCACCGGTTCTCCGCTGCAGTAGCCCTCCTCATAAGAGGGAACCGTTAGGGCCTGGTCAGCATCGCCGACCCGGATGGGGGCGCCGGCCGTCAAGCCATCGGTGTCCGCCTGGTACAACCCCGACAGAAGAATCAACCGGTCCTGCTCGCGGCGGGGGGTTCCATGCTTGCTGCTCCCCGGGCGCCGCCGGTCCAGGTAGCGCTGGATCCTCTCTCGGGAAATTCTGAGCCCGGGCGGGCAACCGAATACGATGGTCGTGATGGCCGGCCCGTGGGATTCCCCGGCGCCGGCTACCGCGTACAACGGACCACCCAATATCTCCATCATAAACTCCTGGCAAGGCGTGAGATGCGCAAACTGACAAATGCCATATTATCACAAGTTTAGACGGAGTCCCCCACCGGGTCGCCCGATTGCCCGTCAAAAGGGACCGATCCTATGCACGGAGTTGGTCCGGTTGTCAGGGCTTGCAGGCAGGAACGCCGGCCGTTGAAATTTCAAGGTCGGCCCCATATAGTGTCGCCGGCGACCGGGCAGTGGAGGTGAGCCAAGAGCACTCGCATGACCAGGAAACAAACATTCTCCAAGGTGACGGTGGGTCTTCTGCAGATGGCGAGCTGCCCGCAACCTCGAGACAATTTGGAGAAGGTTCGGGAGGGCATTGGCCGGGCGGCCGACCAGGGAGTTCAGATTCTTTGCCTGCAGGAGTTGTTCCGGTCGCAGTACTTCTGCCAAACGGAAGACGAAACCTTCTTCGATCTCGCCGAGCCGATTCCGGGCCCCACCACTGAAGTATTGTCCGGGCTGGCCCGGCGGCATGGAATGGCGATGGTAGTTCCACTGTTCGAAAGAAGGGCGGCCGGCGTCTACCACAACGCCGCGGTCGTCCTGGATGCGGACGGCGCCTTGCTGGGCAGCTATCGCAAGATGCATATTCCCGATGACCCGCTCTACTACGAGAAGTTCTACTTTACTCCGGGGGACCGGGGTTACCCGACCTTCGAGACCCGCTACGGCAGCATCGGTGTGCTGGTGTGCTGGGATCAGTGGTATCCGGAGGCGGCCCGCCTGATCGCCCTGGGCGGGGCCCAGATCCTCTTCTTTCCCACCGCCATCGGATGGCACCCCTCGGAGAAACAGCAATGCGGAGCCGCCCAGCAGGAGGCCTGGAAGACCATTCAGCGTTCCCATGCCATTGCCAACGGAATCTTCGTGGCATCGGTCAACCGCGTCGGCTACGAGTGCCCCCCGGGGGGTGAGGGCCTGGAGTTCTGGGGAGGCTCGTTCGTGTGCGACCCGTTCGGTGTGGTGTTGACGGAAGCCTCCCGGAAGGAGGATCTGGTGGTGGCGGAATGCGACTGGTCCCGGATTGAAGCGGTCCGGCGCCAATGGCCCTTCTTGCGAGACAGGCGCATCGACAGTTACGCGCCGATAGTCCATCGACTCCTCGACCATTCGCCGCCGGGTTGAACCGCGGAAAGCAACCCGGCGAAAAGAGCGGGCCGGGCGTGTTTGGGCTCGGCTACTGCCGGTGTGCCAAGTGTGTGAAAGAGGGACTGCCCTCGGAAGGGAAAGGGATCGATGTCATTCTCTCAATGGACCATGGGCCGCAAGCCGAAGAAGGCTGCCCTCGTATGGTTGGCCGTCGCTATCGGCCTCAGCCTTGGGGCTGCCAAGCTGGCGGCCCAGGAGTCTCCCGCGACCCGGGAGACCTCCAGGAGCTGTTTGTGGCAAGTTTCTTCCGAGAAGGGCACCCTGTTTCTACTGGGCACCGTGCATTTGCTGAAACCCGGAACCCATGTCGTCACTCCGGCGGCGGAAACAGCCTTCCGGCAAGCCCAAACGATTCTGCTGGAATTGGACCTGGACGAAGCCGAGTCGCCGGCAAGCCGGCAATTGTTCGCTCGGAAGGCATTGCTCCAGGGGGAAACGCTCGAGGCCAAAGTCTCCTCGGAGACCTTGGCCCTGGCCAAAGAGAAAACCGAGGCGATGGGACTGGCCTTTGATCGGCTTCGCAACCTCAAGCCCTGGTCTCTCAGTCTGAGTCTTACCCTCTTCAAGTTGCAGACTCTGGGATTCGATCCCGAGCACGGCGTCGACCGCTATTACTTCGACCAGGGCAAGCAGGCGGGAAAGAAGATGGGTGCCTTGGAAACGATGGAGTACCAGTTGGACCTGTTCGATGGAATGTCCGACAGGTTGCAGGAGGAATTCCTCCTGCAGACGTTGGGCGAACTGGATCGCCTCGGAGAAGAAACGGAACAACTGGTGAAAGCCTGGTCCGGCGGGGAAGTCGAGGTTCTGGAAGAGTTGATGCAGAAGAGCTTCGAGGATTATCCCAACCTGTATCAGAGGCTGGTTGTCGATCGAAACAAGAACTGGGTACTCCGGACCGCGCCGCTGCTGGATCGGCCTGGAACCACCCTGGTGGTGGTCGGAGCGCTCCACCTGGTAGGCGCGGATAGCGTTGTGGAACTCCTGAAAAAGAAGGGATACTCCGTGAAGCAGCTCTGAATCGGGATGGTCCGATCCTGTGAACCTGATGGGCCTGATGCCGATACCCGACGGGTACCCGCATTTCTCACCAGGGGGCGTGATCATGGCGCAGGCATTTTCCCCTCAGCGCGTGCTCGGGAGCGAAGAGCGTAGCGGTCACTACGGTCGAGCGACGTGCGTCACCGCAAGGCATCCCAATCGGGGGAACAAATTCCTGAAAATAAATGGCCTTTCATCATGACTCCAGCGACCTGGTGAGAAATGCGGGTACCCGCATGCCCGCGGAATGGGAGCCTCACGAGGCCACCTGGATCGCCTGGCCGCACTATCGGGCCGATTGGCCCGGGAAGTTCGCGGCCATCCCCTGGGTCTTCGGCGAGGTGGTGCGCCATCTGCACCGCCACGAACGGGTCAGGGTCCTGGTGGAGAACGTGCGGCTGGAACAGCGGGCCCGCCATCTGCTTTCGCAGGCCGGAGTGGATTTGGCTGCCGTTGAGTTCCACCGTGTGGCCACCAACCGCAGCTGGCTGCGCGACACCGGTCCTAATTTCGTGTGGCGAGGCGGTTCCGGGCCGGGCGAGATGGGGATTCTGGACTGGCAATTCAACGGCTGGGCCAGGTACTCCAATTGGCGGCGGGACGATGTTGTTCCCGCCGCCATCGCTCGTCTGCTCGGCCTGAAATGCCGGCAGCCCAAGATGGAACCCGGTGGGCGCAGGATCGTCCTGGAAGGGGGCAGCTTCGACGTGAACGGCCGGGGAACCCTGGTCACCACCGAGGAGTGCCTGCTCAGCCCCATCCAGGCCCGCAACCCGGGAGTTTCCAGGCCGGAGATGGAAGAAATCTTCCGGCACTACCTTGGAGTCGCCAAAGTCATCTGGCTGGGTCGAGGGATTGCAGGCGACGATACCCACGGCCACGTGGACGACATCGCCCGCTTCGTAAACCCGACTACCCTGGTGGTTTCCGTGGAATCCAACCGGCGGGACGCCAACTACGAGGCACTGCGGGAAAACCGGAGGCGGCTGGCGGAGGCCACCGACCAGGACGGCCGGCCCCTTCGGGTGGTTGATCTGCCCCTGCCGCGGCCCCTGTTTCTCAGAGGGCAGCGCCTGCCTGCCAGCTATGCCAACTTCTACATCGCCAACCGGACGGTGCTGGTCCCCACCTTCAACGACCCCAACGACCGCCTGGCGCTGAGCCGGCTCAGCCGGCTATTCCCGGAGCGGTCCGTGGTCGGCATTCACAGCGTCGATCTGGCCTGGGGTTTCGGGACCCTTCACTGCCTCACCCTGCAGCAGCCCCTCCATGGATCACCTGGCGGGCGGCCTGCGAGATGGCCTTGACCCCGATCTGGTAGTGGTCGTAGAGTTCCTCGGCCTGACCCGACTGACCGAATTCATCCACGCCCAGACACAGCGCCTGGCTGCCGAACACGCTCCCGATGAAGGAAAGAGCATGCGAGTGGCCGTCCAGTACGGTGACAACGGGGACCCGGCGCTCGGCGGGTGGAATCAGGCCCTCCAGGTGGAAGGTGAACCGGTTTCCGGGGTTCTTCATCTTGAGCTTGCCGGCCTGCTGCCAACCGCGGAAGAGCAGGTCCGGACTGGTGACCGCGATCACGTTGGCGAAGATGCCTTCTCGAGCGAGGCTTCGGCTGGCCTCCAGGGCGTCGACCACCATCACCCCGCAGGTGAAGAGGTTGAGGACGTTCATGCCGGGAGAGTACCCGGGAGCGGACCGGTGATCCAGGAGTCGATATCCGCCCCGCAGGACGTCCCGGCGCAGCCGCTCCTGCCTCTGGGGAGCCGTTCGCCGATCGGCCGGGAAGAGATTCTGCGGCACCGGACGGGTGGAGAGCCGCAGGTATAGAATCTGACCTCGCTTGCGGTCCAGCAGGTTCCGCAGGCCGGCCAGCAAGATCCATTCCAGTTCCTGGGCGAAGGTGGGTTCGTAGTAGACCAGGTTGGGCATTTCCATGCCGATGGAGGGCGTGATCAGGGATTGATGAGCGCCTCCCTCGGGACTCAGGGTGATCCCCGACGGGGTGCCGGCAAAAATGAACTTGGATTCGGTGTAAGCCGCGTAGGTCAGCGCATCCAGCCCCCGTCCGATAAAGGGGTCATAGACCGTTCCGAAGGGAAGCAGCACCTCCCCGGAGAATTCCTGCGACAGTCCGAGCATGTTCAGCAGGAGAAACAGGTTGTTTTCCGAGATTCCCAGCTCGATGTGGTGCCCCTTGGGGGACTGCTCCCAGTTGAGCATGGAGGCCACGGCATTCTCGCGAAAGAAGTTGATCTTCTCCTCGGGGCTGTAGACCCGCATCTTGTGAATCCATCCCCCCAGGTTGGTCGAAATGGACACGTCGGGGGAAGTGGTTACCATGCGGGCCGCCACCTCCGGGATGCGGCTCAAGGCGGTGAGCAGGCTCCCCAGGGCTTGTTGGGTGGAGAGGTCGCCCCGGTAGCCGGACCCCAGGCTGGCGGGAATCGAGAGAGGAGTGGGCGCAGGTGCGGTGTCGGCCTTGGCGTTGCCGTTGAGAAGCTTGAGGCGTGACTGGATGAACCGGTCTTCGGGGCTGCCGGACGGGAATCGGGCGAATTCTTCTCCGGAAACTACCCCCAGCCGGGACTGAAGCTCCGCCATTTGATCCGAGGTCAGGAGCTTGGCGTGGTTCAGGGGGTCTCCGGCGATCGGCAGTTCCCAACCCTTGATGGTGTAGGCGATGATGACGACCGGCTGGTCGGTAATCCGGTCGGCCTCGTCCAGTCCCTCCAGAATCTTGCGCAGGTCATGGCCTCCCAGATCGGCCAGCAGAGGCTTGACTTCGTCGGTGGAGTAGTCGCTCAACAATTCCAGCAGCTCTTCGTCCTGACCCTCGGGGGTGTTGACCAGGCGACGCCGGATCTTCTCGCCGTCCTCGATACGCAACAGGCTCTGATACTCGTCGTTGCTCATCAGGTCGATGCATTGCCTCAGTTTCTCGCCGTGGGGCCGCCTGAAGACCTCTTCCAGCTTCCTGCCATACTTCAACTCGAGCACCCGCCAGCCGTTGATGCGAAACATCTCCTCGATCTTCTGGGCCTTGCCGCTGGGGACGACGCGGTCCAGGCTCTGACGATTGAGATCGACGATCCAGAGAACCTGCCCCAACTCCTGCAGCGTTTCTTCGCCCAGGGCTTCCCAAACGTTTCCCTCATCCAGCTCCGCGTCCCCCATGAGGGCAATGAAGCGGTTGCGCCGTGGATACCCGAAATGGTCGCGCACGAACTGTCGGGTGAGCCGGGCAAAGTTGGGAACCACGGCTCCCAGACCCACCGACCCGGTGGAAAAATCGACCTGGTCCACGTCCTTGGTGCGGCTGGGATAGGATTGCAGTCCCTTGAAGCTGCGGAACTGTCGGAGCTTCTCCTCGGGCAGGTTGCCCAGGAGATACTGGATGGCGTGGTACACCGGGGAGCCGTGGGGCTTGACGGAGACCCGGTCTCCGAATCGCAGCGAGTGGAAATAGAGGGCCGTCATCAAGCTGACCATGGAGGAGCAACTGGCCTGGTGGCCCCCCACTTTGGCCCCGGCGCCGCTGCCGTTTTCCCGCAGGGAATTGGCGTAGTGCACGATCTGCATGCTCAGCCACAGAACCCGATTTTGAATCTGCTCCAGGATGACGACCTCGGAATCCGCGAGATTCTCGGCAAGCTCGCCGCCGACCTTGGACCCTTGGCCGTTGCTGGTGATTTCTGGGGAATGCCCGGTCACGCCTGCACCCGTTCGCCCTGTCACAGGCTTCTATTCGCCGACTCGCTGGATTGCCCCGACGCAATCCCGCTGTGGCCGGTCAGTGGTAGGGTTTCAATCGCTCTACGCAGTGAGCAATTTGCCGCAGGATCGGTGGCGGAGGCGGGGCGTTGAACGGCCCTCCTTCTCCCAGGTCGATGTCCTGGAATCCACCCAGTTGGCTGGCGGCAACCACCGCGGAGTAGTTGTAGATCCGATCCTCCATGAAGCGAATCTCTTCGAGACCTGAAACCACTTGCTCCAACTCGGCGCAGGCCTCGAAGTCCTGGCGCCGGCAGGCGTTGTTGATGGCATCGCAGAGGTGCGGGCAGATCAGGGTCAATCCGGAGGTATGGCCCCGCGCGCCCAGCCGGGCGGCCGCCGTGACCCGGTCACCCACTCCCCAGAGGACCCGTTTGGAGGGGGGCACCGATGCCTGCAGCACCTGCACATCTCCGGGATGGGTGCCCACTTTGATGCCGGCAATGTTGGCAAGTCTGGAGGCGAGTCTAGCATAGGCGGCGTTCAGGCGACCAGTGCGCAGGTA
>JAPVWS010000479.1 GCA_027493295.1 Candidatus Versatilivorator vitaminiformans
GTCGGGGTGGGATTCGCACAGTTCCACCGCAAGCTCCGACCGGGCCGACAACACCCGGGCGTGCCGGCGTCCGATGGACCCGCAGCCGACAACTGCAATGCGCCTCCTGGCCATTTTGCACTCGCCCTTCAGATCAGATTTCGTCGACGTTGACAAGAGGCATGGAGGCGCCCTCCAACATGGCGTCGATCGACTCCAGGTGCTTGAAGCCTCCCCCGGTCACCAGGCAAACCACCTTCTCGGCCGACTTCACAAGCCCCTGTTGTACCGCCAACTCCAAGCCGGCCAGCGCTGTGGCTCCCGCGGGCTCGGTATAGATGCCTTCCTCCCGGATAAGGCGGCGCTGCCAGGAGTAGACGGCCTCGTCGGGCATCATCTGGCCCGAGCCGCCGCTGGACAGCACCGTGTCCAGGGCCACCTGGGCGTCCAGCACGGCGGCTACCTGGAGCCCGGAAATCCGGCTGGTGCAGGTCACAGCCTGGGCGCGGGTTTCGTTCCTGCTCAGCGGTCCCACCACCGTGGCGCACCCCGCCGGCTGGGCAGCGTGCATCCTGGGAACCCGGTCGATGCGACCCTCCTGTAACCACTCCCGGTATCCCTGGTAACACTGGTAGAACAGGCCTCCCCCGCCAATGGGACCGAAGACGTGATCGGGGGCGCTGCCGAGCTGCTCGCAAACTTCAAAGGAGATGGTCTTCACTCCGGCCATCTGCCGCGGGCTGATGCAGGTGGCCGAGATCAGCAGGACGGCCTCGCTGGTCCGGGCCCTGGCCTTGAGCCGTTCCACCACCGAGTTGGTCCCTGACTCGGTGACCCCGAACTTCCGGACCCGGATCACCCGGGCGCCGTAGGCCTCGGCCTGGACCAGCTTTTGGCGGGAGGCCGTCTCCAGCACGTAAAGATCCAGCCCAAAGCCGAAGCGAGCCGCATAGGCGGCCAGGGCCGAGCCGGTATTGCCGGACGAGGTGGCCAGCATGCGGTCGCGCTTCTCCTCGACCATCAAGGAAGCGGCCATGCTGGCGAAACGGTCCTTGTAGGACCCTGAGGGGTTTTGAAACTCCAGCTTGAAATAGAGCTGGTCCAACCCCAGCGAGGGCCCGATCTGACGGCTGTGGACCAGGGCGGTGTCGCCCTCTCCCAGCGAGGCAATATTACGTTTGTCCTTCAGGGGCAGATTGTCGAAATATTTCCACATATGCCAATTAGGCGCGGGCCGACGGGCCAGCTTCCAGAGTCCCCGCCATCATAGATTCGAGGCCTGCCGCCATCAACAAAAAAGATGGGAGCGGGGGGAAGGCTCGGATGGGTGGCGGGTGCCGAACAGGGACCGAGCCTTTTGGAAGGGTAGCGCGTTCGGGAAGGAAGCTACCAAATCGCCGCCTTCGCGGCTACGGTAGTGCCGGGTACACACGACCCCGGGCTTCCACCCGGGGCTACACGAGGCCGCAGCTTCGCAGCTCTATATGGATGGCTTGTAGGAACCGTTTTCTCTGCAACCCTGGTCAACCACGGCTTCGCCGTTCTTTCCATAGTCACGATCCCGCATGAAGCAAGGGAATTTCTTAAATAATTAGCGTCCTGACACCGTTCGTGTCTTAATCCGTCCCCGCCCTGCTGTGCGGTTCATTCGAAGAAGAACGACCGATCGCAAATGAAAATGAACACCGACGGACTCGGATCAACACAAATCCAGAGGATCCTCCTTGTTGGAGAATTAGCGGAGTCCCGGGCCGTCAGCGAGAGACTATCCAAAAAAAATCCTATCCCCTGGCAGTGTCGTGGGTTAGGGGAAAGCTGCGAAGCTGCGGTTGACGTGGGTTACCCGGCGAGACGCCCCGTACAGGACATCCTTATAGAGCAGCGAAGCTGCGGCCTCATGTAGCCCCGGGCGGCAGCCCGGGGTCGTATCGATTCTGCGCCAACCTAGCCGCGAATGCGGCGAATAAGTGGCATCCCTCGGGAACGCACGGCCTTCTCAAAGAAACTCTGATCACGCATCCCTCTCAATGGCGGAGTGACTAGAGGGTCCCGGACGCAAGCCCCCCTCCTTGCTCCCCCAAAGCCTTTGGCATACTATTTCCGCAGGAGCCGGGACATTTCATGAACGCTGACATCTCCACATTGGACCGGGTCGAAGCCAATGGCGTCCGACTGGCCTACACCCTGTGCGGCAGGGGAGCGGACGTCGTTTTCCTGCACGGCTGGATGTGCAACCGGACCTTCTGGCAACAGCAGTGCCGGGAGCTGGCGGGCCGAAACTTCCGCTGCCTGGCGGTCGACTTTCGCGGACACGGGGACTCGGAAACCTCCGCCGAGGGCTATTCCGTCGAGCAACTGGCCGGCGACCTGGGCGCCATGATGGCCGCTCTGGGGATAGGGCCTGCCGTCATCGTGGGTCACTCCATGGGGGGCATGGTGGCCCAGCATTTCTGCCTGGAGCGGCCGGACCAGACCGCTGCGCTGGCGCTTGTGGCGACCATCGCCTCCGATGCGGAAGACCGGCTGATCTCCAAGAGAATCGCCGCCGATGCCACCCGTATGGGTTTCTCCGGTGCTTTCGACCGCCACTTCGACGCCTGGTTCGCTCCCGGCGCGCGGCGATCGGTTCGCGGCTGGGTCAAGAGGCAGATGCGGTCCACCCGCGATGACGTGGGGCTGGAACTGGTCAGCGCCTACGGCCGATTCGACCTCACCGGCCGTCTGGGAGAGATTCGGCGGCCGACCCTTGTGATCGGCACCCGATCCGACGATTCGGCCCCTCCGGGCCAGAGCCGCCGCCTGGCCGAGCTGATCCCCGGCGCCCAACTGGCCCTGATCGAAGACTGCGGACACTTCCCCATGCTGGAGAAGCCGGAATTGCTGAGCCGGGCTCTGCTGTCTTTCCTGGAAACTCAGGCCGCCCCCCGCGAGGATTGACCATGTCCCGCAACCCCTGCCGCGTGGAGCACGACTTCCTGGGAGCGGTCCAGGTCCCGAGGGATGCCCTTTTTGGAGCCCAGACCCAACGCGCCCTGGAAAACTTTCCCCTGTCGGGGGAACGCTCCATCGGCGACTATCCGGTGCTGGTCGAGGCGCTCCTACGCATCAAGTGGGCGGCTGCCGCGGCCAACCGCGCGGCGGGTTTCCTGGACGCCGAGGTTGCCGGAGCCATTGTCCGGGGGGCACGGAAACTGATCGGCGAGGGCGCCGGCCGCCATTTCCCCATCCATCGCTTCCACGGAGGCGGAGGCACTTCGGCCAACATGAACGCCAACGAAGTTCTGGCCAACCGGGCCGAAGAACTCCTGGGAGGACGGCGGGGCCAATACCGGCGGGTGCATCCCAACGATCACGTCAACCTCCATCAGTCCACCAACGACGTCTACCCAACCGCTTGCCGCATGGCCGTGATCGCTTCCTGGCCCTCTCTGGCCCAAGGCCTGGAACGGCTGGGGCAGGTCGTGCGAGACCGGACGTCCCGGTTTGGAGACGAGCCCCGGGTGGCCAGAACCTGCCTTCAGGATGCCGTGGCCGTCACTTTCGGAGACCTGTTCGGGGGCTATAGGACCGCCCTGACCAGAGCCGCCGATCGGATCGCCCGCGACGTGGACCAGCTGCACACCCTAAACCTGGGAGGAACCATCGTTGGTCGCCCCCAGGATGCTCCCGAGAGCTACCGGAAGCAGATCCTTCCCCGCCTTCGGGAAGTCAGCGGAGACCCGGCCTACCGATTGGCCCCCGACCTCTTCGACGCCGCCCAGAACCCGGACGGCATGGTGGCCGTCTCATCCGGCCTGGAGCTGCTGGCCCGGGCCCTCATCAAGATCGCCAAGGACCTGCGCCTCCTCAGCTCCGGCCCCGAGGCCGGACTGGGAGAAATCCGGCTCCCCGCCGTTCAACCCGGCTCCTCCATCATGCCGGGCAAGGTGAATCCGGTGATTCCCGAGTTCGTCGTTCAGTGCTGCTTTCAGGTCATCGGAAACCATGCGGCTTGCGCCGGGGCCCTGGACCACGGCGAACTGGACCTGAACATCTGGGAGAGCGTCCTGCTGTTCAATGTGTTGGATTCGATGGGCTTGCTGGCGAACGCGGCTAACACCCTGGCCCAACGCTGCCTTGCAGGAGTGACGGTGGTGCCGGCAACCAACCGGCGGAACGCCGACTCCATCATCCCCCTGTTGACCGAGTTGGTGAAAGCTCGGGGTTACTCGGCCGTCAGCCGGATTTGCCGGGAGTCCGGAGGCGACCTGCAACAGATCCGAGAGTTTTTGAAGAAAGAAGGCTGGATATGACCCTGGCCCGCATTTCTCACCAGGGGGCGTGATCATGGCGCAGGCATTTTCCCCTCAGCGCGTGCTCGGGAGTGAAGAGCGTAGCGGTCACTACGGTCGAGCGAGCATGGATGCGCCGAGGGGAAAAGGACAAGCCAGGGCACGCCCAGCGCCGTGTGTTACTGTAGGGCATCGCAATCGGACCAACAAGGTGACGAAAAGAAGCCTTTTCATTTTGAATCCAGCGACCTGGTGAGAAATGCGGGCCAGGGCCGCCGGCCGAGATACGGGGTCGTCCGCTCTCGCCGCCTGGCGGCTCAATCAGGAGAAAGACCCATGAAATCCCAAGACCCATCCTCTGCCGAAGTCACCCCAATACCCGAGGAAGAAGCGACCCCAACGGAAATCGTGACCGTGCGTCCCACCGAGGAGGTGATGTCCAGGCAGCGCCTCCCCTATTTCTTCGGAGTCTCGGACGAAACTTCCGGAGCACGGGGAATCTCCATGAGCCTGGTGGTCATCCCCCCGGGCGGAGCGGCCGAGCCCCACTACCATCGAGGGTTCGAAACCGCGATTTACATGCTGGAAGGGAGCGTCGAAACCCGCTACGGGAAGGGCCTGCGCCGGAGGGTGACCCATCGCCCGGGAGATTTCCTTTTCATTCCGCCCGGCGTGCCGCATCAACCCGTCAACCTCAGCGACCGGGAGCCGGCCCGGGCCATCGTGGCCCGCAACAACCCCAGCGCCAATGAAGAGGTGGTTTTTTACGACCCGTCCTCGGAGGATGTGGACTGAGGTCTTCGCGCCTTGGGGGTGAGCACTCCCGGAGTCTCAGGAACTTCGGCATTCCTGCAGGACGTCCTCGATTTCTCCAAGAATGGCAGGATCGTCGATAGTGGAAGGAATGGCGTAGTCCCGGCCGTCGGCCAGATCCCGAAGGGTCCGGCGCAGGACCTTGCCGGAACGGGTCTTGGGCAGGCGCTTGACCAGCAGGGCCTTTTTGAAGCTGGCCACGGCTCCGATGTCCGACCGGACTTCCCGTATGATCTCCGCTTCGATGGCTTCCCACTGGCGTTCCACGCCGGCCTTGAGCACCACGAATCCCATGGGGATCTGCCCCTTGAGCTCGTCCCGGGCTCCGACCACGGCGCACTCGGCCACGTCGGGATGACCGGAGACCACCTCCTCCATTCTGCCGGTGGAGAAGCGGTGGCCGGCCACGTTGATGACGTCGTCCACCCGCCCCATGACGAAGAGGTATCCGTCCTCGTCCTTGAAGCCGCCGTCGGCCGTAAAGTAGTAGCCGGGGAAACGGCTGAGATAGGACTCCAGAAAGCGCCGGTCGTCGTTCCACAGGGTCGGCAGGCAGCCCGGGGGCAACGGGAGCCTGACGGCGATCAGTCCTTCCTCTCCGGGTCCCAGAACCCGGCCCTCGCCGTCAAGCACCTGGATGTCGTAGCCGGGAACGGGCTTGCCGGCTGAGCCCGCCTTGGGCGGATGGGGAGAGAGCCCCATGCAGTTGGCGGCCATCGGCCAGCCGCTCTCGGTCTGCCACCAGTGGTCGATGACCGGGATACCCAGCAGGCGGCCGGCCCAGTGAAAGGTGTCCGGATCCAGCCGCTCACCGGCCAGGAAGAGATAGCGCAGGCAGGAGACGTCATGGTCCTTGAGGTGCTCCCCCTCCGGATCTTCCTTCTTGATGGCCCGGAACGCGGTCGGGGCCGTGAACAGGACATTCACCCCGTGCTGCGACACCACCCGCCAGAAGGCTCCCGCGTCCGGCGTCCCCACCGGCTTGCCCTCGTAGAGCAGGCTGGTGCAACCGTGCATCAGGGGACCGTAAACCGTATAGGAATGCCCCACCGCCCAACCGATGTCGGATGCCGCCCAGAAGACGTCCCCCGCCTGCACGTCATAGATGTTTTCCAGGCTCCACCTCAAGGCCACCGCGTGTCCCCCGTTGTCTCGCACCACACCCTTGGGTTTCCCGGTCGTCCCGGAAGTGTAGAGGATGTAAAGAGGGTCGGTCGCCTCCAGAGGCTGGCAGTCCACGGGATCGGCCGCCGCCATCATTTCCCCCCAGTCGCGGTCTCGTCCCGGAAGGAGCGAAGCCAGCGCCTGCGGCCTCTGGTAGACCACGCACACCGACGGTTTGTGCTCGGCAAGGTCTATAGCCTCGTCCAGCAGGGGCTTGTAGGGAATTACCTGCTGCACCTCGATCCCGCAGGAAGCGCTCACGATAGCCTTGGGGCGGGCATCGTCGATCCGTATGGCAAGCTCCTGGGGGGCGAAGCCGCCGAAGACGACCGAGTGCACCACGCCGATGCGGGCACAGGCCAGCATGGCAACCGCGGCCTCGGGGATCATGGGCATGTAGACGATCACCCGGTCCCCCTTTTCCAGGCCGGCAGCCCGCAGCGCGCCAGCGAAGCGGGAAACTTCCTGTTGCAGTTCCCGATAGGAAATCCGGCGGATGACGCCGGTGACCGGGCTGTCGTAAACCAGGGCGGCCTGCTCCGCCCTTCCGTTCTCCACGTGCCAGTCCACGGCGTTGTAGCAGGTGTTGAGCCTGCCGCCCCGAAACCAGCGGACGAACTGCCCTCCGGAGACATCCAGGACACGGTCCCACCTGCGGTCCCAGTGCACGGCCTCGGCCGCCTCGGCCCAGAAGGCCTCCGGCTCCTCCAGGGAACGGCGGTGGACGGTTTCGTAGGATGTATTCATGGCTTCCTGTCCTGGATCGATTTCTTAGGGCGAAACGACAATGACAGTTGTGTCAATTCTTGTGGATTTGGGATTTCAGGCCAAATCAGTTGTCCTTAGTCCCCAATCAACATTCAGAAATCAACACTGCCTTTTTCAATTTCGGGTGCGACCTAATGAAAATGCTGTCTAACCACAAAAGTCACAATTTATGTTTTTGTGCCTCTTGTGGCCATTCCCGGCAAACGCCCCGCTGCCGAAATTTTCAAAAGGCTCGACAATTCCTTGCCGGTCGGTTTGAGGCCGCGCCTTCCGACTACCGGTTCAAACCCAGATTTCGACCAGAGTCTTTCCCAGCCAGGCGCCGATATAGGCAAGAGCCAACATGTAGCCGAATTGCGCCAGCGCCAGCCGCCAACCGCCGGTCTCCCTCCGGACCACGGCCACCGTGGACATGCACTGGAGGGCAAAGGCGAAAAAGATCAGCAGGGCCACCGCTGCCCCTGGGGTCAGATCCTGTTTCAGGGCCTGCTGCAAGCCCGGGGAGCTTTCGTCTCCTTCCTCCTCTCCTCCCTCGATTCCGTAAATGGTACCCAAGGTTCCTACGATCACTTCCCGCGCCGCCAGGGAGGTGATCAACCCGATGCCGATCTTCCAGTTGAATCCCAGGGGCTCGATGACCGGCTCGACCGCTTTTCCCATCTTGCCGGCCAGGCTCCGGGAAATCTCCGGCGGCTGACCATCGGTGCGAGGCACACTGGCCAGAAACCAGAGCACCACCGTCGTCAAAAGGATCACGGTGCCGGCGCGCTTGAGGAAGATTAGCGAACGGTCGGCCAGCCGCAGGCCAATCGACTGCAGGGTCGGCCAACGGTAGGGAGGGAGTTCCAGGGTGAAAGGCAGAGGGCTCTGACGCTTCAGGAGCGTGGATTTCAGCAGCCGGGCGGTAGCGACGGCGGCCAGGAATCCCAGCCCGTAGAGCCCGATCATGGCTGCGGCCCGGGTGCCCAGCAAGGGTCCCAGTAGAGGCTTCTCCGGCAGGAAGGCGGCGATGACCAGGGCGTAGACCGGCAGCCTGGCCGAGCAGGTCATGAAGGGGGCGATCAGTATGGTGGCCAGACGTTCCCGCCGGCTCTCGATGGTTCGGGTGGCCATGATGGCCGGAATGGCGCAGGCGTAAGCCGACAGCAGGGGGATAAAGGCCTTGCCCTCCAGGCCCACCCGAGCCATGGTGCGGTCGGCGATCACGGCTGCCCGGGCCAGGTAGCCCGAATCCTCCATCACGCCGATCAGAACAAACAGAAAGAGGATCTGGGGGAGGAACACCAGGACGGAGCCGACCCCGGCCCAAACCCCTTGCAGAAAAATCAATGGCCCCGCCAGGGGATGCAGAAACGCCGAGTCCAGCCGCCGGGTCCACGCGGAAGCCGCGGGCGCCTGGTAGCCCGACTGGCCGGAGGCATGGACCGCCCAGCGGCGGCGACTTCCGATGTCCTGAAGCACCGGCAGCTCAAGCCGCTGAGGAGCTGTGGACCGACCGGACACGAACGCACGGATGGCCTCCAACCCTTCACCCCTGGCGGCGCTGGCCTGGACCACCGGAACCCCCAACTGCTCGGACAGGCGCTCGCCGTCCAACAGGCCGCCCCGGCTGCGCAGGTCGTCGGACATGTTCAGGACGATCAGGGTGGGGATTCCCAGAGCCAGGATGGGAGCGGCCAGGCTCAGGTTGCGGTTCAGATTGGTGGAGTCGACTACCAAGAGGACGGCGTCCGGCGGCGCCAGGCCCGGCATCTCGCCCAGCAGCACGCCCCGGGCAACCCTCTCGTCTTCCGACCGGGCCGTGAGGCTGTAAATGCCCGGCAGATCCACCAGGGTGATCTCCCGGCCACTCTCCACCCTGACCTTGCCCAGCCGCTTTTCTACCGTCACCCCCGGATAGTTGGCCACCTTTTGCCGAAGCCCGGTGAGCCGGTTGAAGAGGGTGGATTTTCCGCAATTGGGAGCTCCAACCACGGCGACCAGGGAGAAGCCGCCAGAGGTGTTGGGATCAGCGGGCGGGGTTTGGCCGGTCGATGCGGCCTGTAATTCAGACATTGGTCCCATCTTCTCCTGTCTGCGCGGAATCGTTCAGTATCAAGCGCCGGGCGGTGGCGCGCCTGATCGCGACCTCCGAGCCGTCCACTCGGAAGACCATGGGGTCTCCGCCGGGAGCCGCCCGTCCGGCGCTCA
This sequence comes from Candidatus Versatilivorator vitaminiformans, assembly GCA_027493295.1. Taxonomy (GTDB): domain Bacteria; phylum Acidobacteriota; class Terriglobia; order Versatilivoradales; family Versatilivoraceae; genus Versatilivorator; species Versatilivorator vitaminiformans. The sequence goes on from JAPVWS010000479.1 coordinate 9,186, forward strand.
CCCGAACGCCGGGCAGAAAACCCAGTTCCATCAGCCGCTCGGCCACCTCGGCGACAACCTCGAGGCGATCCAGAACCCCTTCATCTCCCTGCTTCAAATCAGAAAGTGTCCTTACCGGCATTTCTCTCCGGATCCTCAATGGCACCCAGGATAGCCATTCCCTGGCTCCCGTGCAGTAATCGGACGCGCCTCCGGCGACTCCCTGACGAGAGCAACCCGGCCGCGTCCGGCAAGCCAGCGCCATTCTACACCGAAAAACGTTTCCCCCACGATGCACCGTGGTTTTGCGAGCCATGGCCCTTGACGGGCTTGCGGCTGGTAGGTGCCTGGCGTCAGTCTAAACCGGTAGCGGGTTTCGGGACGGGTGCTTCCTATTCGCCGCATTCGCGGCTAGGTTGGCGCAGAACCCATACGACCCAGGGCTGCCACCCGGGGATACCCTGGGCCGCAGCTACGCAGCTCTATATGGATGGCCCGTAGGTGGCGTCTTGCCGGGTAACCCACGTCAACCGCAGCTTCGCAGCTCTCACCTAACTCGCAATGCTGCAAGGGGAAACGTGCTTGTCTATTGGAATATTTCCCCGGGCGGCAGTCTGGAGATTCCAGTCGAGCCGTGGGCGTCAGCCCATTGGACAAGGTCCCCTACTCTCGCCCGGGCATTGACCAAGGAGGTTGTTGCAGGCCTCTCACCGACTTCTCCAGGGGGGAGTGACAGCTGGGGTTTTTGAAGGATGTTTTGCGAAATTGGGGGGCAGACGCTCGAAGATGATCAGTTGAAAAATCCTATCGGCCGGCAGTGTTGTGGGTTAACCCGCATTTCTCACCAGGGGGCGTGATCATGACGCAGGCATTTTCCCCTCAGCGCGTGCTCGTGAGCGAAGGGCGTAGCGGTCACTACGGTCGAGCGAGCATGGATGCGCTGAGGGGAAAAGGACAAGCCAGGGCACGCCCAGCGCCGCGTGTAACCGCAAAACGTACCAAATCAGACCCATGAGGTGGTGAAAATAGATGGACTTTCATCTATGAATCGAGCGGCCTGGTGAGAAATGCGGGTTAAGGGGGAGCTGCGAAGCTGCGGTTGGCGTGGGTTGCCCAGCGAGACGTCTCCTACAAGCCATCCTTATAAAGCTGCACCGCAGCGGCCTCGTGTAGCCCCGGGCGGCAGCCCGGGGTCGTTGGAATTCCGCGCAAACCTAGCCGCGAATGCGGCGCATTAAGAGCTGCGTTTCGGAACCCACAGCCACCCAAGGGCCCCGCCGGCAGTCGAGCCGGTGGGGGGCAAACACCGCGTCGAGAAGGTGGAGTCACAGCTACGGCCGGGGGGGTGGTCCCAGCCCCATGGCTCGGCGCCAGGCCGATATCTGTCCCAGGTGGTTCATTTCGTGGGAGGTCATCATCATCGTCACCATGTCGCCTACCGTGGGGAAGAACTTGCGTCGTCGCTCGTCGGCAAGAGGGGTGGCGAACCAACCCGGGTCGGCTTTGAGCACGGCGGCGCTAACGCGCTCATGCTGCGCGGTCAGGAAGGAAAGCAGCTCCTCCTTGGAGGGATAGAGGGAAGGGTCTCCCGAGGGAACTCCACCGGTGGCGAAGATCTGCGGCCATCCCTCCGGGGCCTGTGACTCGAGGCCGAACATTCCTGCCAGGCGGTTGGCGGTCATGGCCAAGTGGCCGAGCGACCAGGCGGGATGGTTGACCACGCCGGCCGGCTGCTCCACCATCTGCTGCGGGGTGAGATCCCCGACCAGCCTGGCGGCGACGTTGAGATTGAATCGATAGAGGTAGACCACATGCTGAATCATCGGGCTCTCCTGCAACTTGGGAAGGTAGAAGGGACGGGGGGCCTCCCGCCCGATCGGGAACACCGGATCGGGCGGGGACTCAACACCGGGATACCCCCAAGGGCCGGTCCTTGAAGGGGTGTGGGCCTATGCGCCGAGCGGCCGGCACAGCAGTCGGCCTGAGGCGAGCGTCAGCAGGAAGCGGGACGGCGTCGATCTCGTTAGAAGGCTTGACCGGCTAAACGGCCTGTGCCGAGGGGGCACTCGCCGCACCCCGGGCAAGTCTGACCTGGCCCAGAATCTTGGCCAGCCGCTCCACGTCGTCCTGCTCGGCAATGATCTGGTCTTCCAGCAGGTAGGCCGTGGGCACGTGGTCACAGACGTCCCTGGCCAGGCTGTAGGCTTCCACGGCTCGGGTTTCCAGCTCCAGGTCCATCTCCAGCATCTCGGTAAGGTCGGTGGACTGGTGGATCTCTCCCAACTCGACGGTCGGGACACCGCCCAGATAGACGATCTTCTCCCCCCAGGTCTTGGCATGGGTGAGGGCTTCCTCCGCCTGCTTGGTGAACAGCTCTTCGAACACCTCCTTGTCCGGTCCCGTCAGGAGCATGCTGTGCTGGTTGTATTGGACCATGGGATGTCAACCCCTAAATTGTTGAAAACATTACACTTAAAAGAAATTGAATGTCAATTTCAATTTCGCCTGCAGCAGGACCGGTTCCTGGCAGGTCGCTGGAGGGACGGCAGAACCGTCCTTGCGCCACCTCCATTTTGAGAGTAGATTCACTGTCTCCGGGACGACTGTCCAGGACCGCGGCCTGCCAGCCGGCGGAGTGTCATATTCGGAAACCGGAACACTACTCATGTCCTTGACCAACCTGCTGCATGAACTCTGCGAATTCGACACCGCCCTGATCGCCAACACCATCGGCTACATCGATCCCACTCCGCCCCACGAGTACTACATGGGCGGCTCCATCCAATCGGTCACGCCCTCTTTGGGACCAACGGTGGGTGTTGCCGTGACCTGCGAGCTCGACAGCAGCACCCCCCACAACCAGGCAACGCCCGAGCCCTACCTGCGTCAACTGGACCAGATCTGCCAAATCGCCGAGCCGGTGATCTGGGTGGTAAAGACGGTGGGCTCGCGACCCGACCATGAATGCGTGCTGGGAGACGGGATGGCCAAGACGCTGGCCGCCGCCGGCTGCATCGGGGCGGTCACCGACGGGGGCGTGCGGGACGTGGCCGGACTGCTGAGCATCCCCTTTGCCGCCTATTGCAAGGGCAGGACCATCCACCACTGCGCGCTCAACTACGTCCGGATCAACCAGCCGATAGAGGTCGGAGGCATCACCGTCCGCACCGGCGACGTCCTCCACGCCAACGACGAAGGCGTGATTCGAATCCCCTCCAACTGCCTGGACCGGCTCCCGGCCATGGCCATCCGGATGCGTTCCTTCGAGCAGGATGCCCACCGCTTCATGCGCCAGGCCGACCTCAGTCCCCGGGCCAAGCGCCAAAAGGTGAGCGAGTTGCTGGAGGAATACGGGTTCGGCAAGCGGTGAGCCCGGCTATATCTCGGCCAGGGCTTTCATCATGGTGACGGGATCCTGCTTGAGGAAGGCGTGGGTGGCGCGATCGGTATCCAGCTCGGCCGCCAGCAGCATTTCCCGGCCCAGCTCCGAGGCTTGGATCACCAGCCCGTCGGGTCCGATGATGAAGGAGCGGCAGTTGTTGTTGGCATGGCACATGTTGGCGGAAACGAAGTAGA
>JAPVWS010000048.1 GCA_027493295.1 Candidatus Versatilivorator vitaminiformans
CAACAACCAGATCTGGGACATGCACAACCACATCGAAAACGACCTTCTCGCGGCCTGCAAGAAGACCGACCAACCCGTCGCCGCCCTGATCCATGACCTCAAGCAGCGTGGCCTGCTGGACAGCACCCTGCTAATCTGGAACGGTGAGTTCGGGCGCCTGCCCATCGCCCAGCATGCCGACGGCAAGGACGCCGGCCGGGATCACAATCCCTACGCCTTCACGGTCTGGATGGCCGGCGGAGGAGTCAAGAGAGGTACCGTCTACGGCACCACCGACGACTTCGGCTACCGGGCCGTCGAAAACCCCGTCAGCGTGGCCGACTGGCACGCCACCATCCTGCACCTGCTGGGCCTGCACCACGAAGAGCTTTTCTTCGAGCGCAACGGATTGACCGAAAAGCTGACCTCCACCCACGAGCCCCGGATCGTCCGGGAAATTTTGGCTTGAAAGCAGGCAAAGGACTTCCTTGGACTGGTGGCAACTTCTTTCTTTCCGGCTTCGGCAAGTTTTGGTTGGACAACCGCTTGTTGCTGTTCAAGTCTGTCAACATCTGTCATTACTGCCTCCACTTGAAGTGCAGCGCACATTTTGGAAAACTCTTCGAGTTTCCCACTTTCCCGCAGCCTCGACGGCGGGGATAATGCACTAAATTCCTCACCCTGGAGTTGGACCCAAATGGGGGGTCACCGCAGTCGATGAAAGTACCATCCTGTTACACGACGCGTTACAAGAAGGCTCACCCCGTCGATCCGGAGAGAACATCCAATTACATCGCTCACACGATGATTGGAGACCCTGAAGCCGATGCGGTGATCGAACAGCTTGCCCCCCTCGGACCGGGAAAGACGATGCAATTTCTCAGGGCAGCCATCGAGAAACAGGAGGAGAGTGTTCTACGGGAGGCCCCGCCTGTGGTGAGGGATTTTTTCAAGAGGATCGAATCCCCGCCCGATTGGTTGAACTTGTCGGCCATGACTCGAGCCTGCCGCATGTTTCACAGGAATTCGAGACTGATCCTGGGGGCATTTGTAGGAGGCACTCTCGTAGAAGGATTCTCGACCAATATCAGCAAGTCCTTCTTCATCACCGGTCGGGTGCGCGATCAGGGCGTCAGGCGTTTGAAACAGAACAACCGTCACATGATCGAGATATTCATGCCGGGCGGCCTGGAAAGGGATGGGGACGGCTGGAAACTGTCTGTCCGAGTGCGGATGATCCACGCCCAGGTCAGATACCTGCTCAATAACTCGGAGGAGTGGGATACGGGCTCCTGGGGAGTGCCGCTTAGCGCGGCACACGTGGGCTTTGCAATCACCGCTTTTTCGGCCAGGTTGCTGAAACACATGAAGAGCCTGGGTGCTGAATACAACAACGAGGAGCGAAAGAGCTTTATGGAAGTGTGGCGCTACTCAGGGTATTTGATGGGTATTCCCGAGACGATTCTGTTTCGCGATGAACAGGATGCCCTGAAGCTGTTCGAGACCGGCCTCATGTGCGAGCCTTCTCCCGAGATAGAATCTGTCGCGATGGCGAATTCACTGATCAACTCGGCTCCATTGGTCATAGGAATTGAAAAACCGGCCGCTCGCCGCAACCTTTCAAAGTATGTGTTCAATATATCGCGCGCGCTCATTGGGAATGCTCTTGCCGATGGCCTGATGTATCCGGCCGGCTCGACATTTGGAGTCCTGACATGGTTCCGAATGCAGGAGAGATATCACCGCATCCTGGAAAAGATCTTGCCAGGACGAGTTCAGGACAACAATTTCACCAGATTCACCTCTCTGCTGGAGGCTTCGGCCTTCGACGAGGCAGGCATCAGCTACAGACTACCCGACCACGTATACGCAGAGGAATCCGGCAAGTGGTGAACCCTCCGGCGCCGGGAGAGGCGAGAAATGCGAGGCGCAGCCTCGCTTCGCTTTGGCGCAGCCGACGTGGGGAATCCGTGCCAACCCGCTTCCAATAAGGCTATCCGGGCAAGGCCCCGACCACGGCAGCGAGGCGCGCAACTTCAACCTGGATCCCAGCGGCAAGCAGTTGATTGCCCTGAACCGGCAGAGCAACACCGTCGTTACCTTTGCCGTCGACCCGCAGACCGGAAGACTCGCCCCCACGGGACAGGTGATGGATCTGCGCAGCCCCTCCTGCCTACGCTGGGTGCCGCTGGATGCAGAGTGACGGTAATCACCTGCCAGATTTCCTGCCAAGCAGTCTGCTGAACCGGCATTTGCGCCGTCGCCGCCCTGGCAACCCAAGAAATCTATCGGCTACTCGAGCAGCAGCTTCACGTCGGTTTCGAACTGTCGGTAGTCGGTGAACCGGATGATGTTTCGAGTGTGGACCCGGACACTCTGCAGGATGCCGACCGACATGTTGAACTGAGCCCTGACCGGAAGCCAGTGTTGGCGCCCACCGATCCGGATCCGGTCGTAGGCGATGCTCATCTCTGACGTCTTGATGGGGAAGTCCTCGGGAAGATCTACCATCTCCTTGGTGAGTCTGACAACCTGGTAAGTGTTGACGTCGATCCAGCACAATCCGCGGTAGCCCACCCGCAGGGGATTGCCCTCGTAGTTCAGTTGAAGAGAGGAAGCCTCCTGTGGAACCCTGTAGGCGATCCGCACGGTCTGACGTCCCGAGATCTCCTCGGCTTCCTCCGGACGGAAGGAAGTCCTGCTCTCGCGAGCAAAAACGTTGCGGAGAGCGGCGGCGAATTCCCCGATGGAATAAGTGCCGTCCCGACTGCCCGATGCCTTTTGCCCCTCCACCGGCTGGTAGCTCTCTTCTCCGTTCGTGAACCTGAGCTCTTCCTGGAGCCGGTCCTTCTCCTGCCAACCTCGGAACAGCCTCTCGAATCGCTCTGTCCGGCGGCGACACACGAAGTTGGGCAGGTTTTGGGAGGTTGCGTCGATCCCGCGACGGACGGCTTCCAGAAAGTCCGGCCATTCGGCGCCGGTCGGCACGCCTCCGGGCTGGACCGAGCCGAGAGTGGGCCATGCGGAGCCGCTGACGGCAAACTCCTCGGAACCGGGTTCCATCATGAACTCGGGGCGGTAGAAGGCAGAGGGGGTATCATCGGCCTGCATTTTCCTGTTCTCAGCCTGTTGGGAGTCGAACGGCAGTTGCGTGCTCTCGTCATAGCGGGCTCCGGCAAATCGCGTCCGGCCGATTCTGATCCTGCCGGCAGAGGAAACAATAATAGGGAGGTCGGCGGCCATTCCATCGACCAGAGCGGCTTGGGTCATCCTTGTCCCCCGGAGGTCGGTCCGGCTCAGATCGCTGCCGAACAGGACTGCTTCCGACAGGTCGGCCACCTGAAGATTAGCCTGGTTCAAGCGAGCATTTTTCAGGATGGCGCGCCGCAAATCGGCGCCTCGCAAGTCGGCGCCCTCCAGGCTGGCTTGGGTCAGGCTGGCATCGGTCAGATCAGCCCCTTGCAGTTGTGCGCCGTCCAGCCTGGCCTCCATCAGTTCGGCACCCGAAAGATTGGCGCCTCGAAGATCGGCGCCTCGCAAGTCGGCCTCCCAGAGCCTGGTTTGGGTCAGGTCAGCCCTTAGCAGAACCGCATCCCGAAGGTCGGCCTTGCGCAGATCCATGCCGCTCAGGTTGGCTCCAAAGAGATTCTTTCCCTTCAAGGCCTGCGACTGCAGTTGGCTCCCCCGCAGGTCGCCGCACTCGTCCGCAACATCGGGGTTGTACCCGAGCTCTCCCTGGTCGTCGGCGCAGGCCAGGATATCGCCGCGGAACCGGTAGGCCAGTTCGGGAGTCGTACGGCCCGAGGACCGGGGGATCTCCAGGTTGTCCCTGATCTTTTTCAGGTCGAGGCCAGCGACCGCTTCCGGACCGGAGGCTTTTTCGGCGCGGGTCTGACCGGCAATGACCGGCGAGGGCACATCCCCGGATGCGGCCGTTTCCAAGCCTCGCTTCACCACGAAATCGGTCTCGGTGGTGGCCAATCTGCCCTGGCGGTCCGCGGCCACCAGCTTGATGCGATACTTGCCCGGCTTCAGCTTGAGAAATCCCTGCACGGCCGATTCCGCATTCCCGGTTGCCAGCGGGAGCGTCTGGCTGAAAACCGATTCCGCCTGCCCGTCCTCAGAAAAGGCAATCCCCATCAGGCGAAGGTCTTTCCCCGGAAACCAGCTTTTTTCCGTATTCCCATCTGACCTGTGGGAGACCGTGGCCGAGATCAGGACCAGAGCCTGCTCGGACTCCTGAAAGAAGACATTGGCCTTGAAGTCCAGATTCAGATCCTGGTGCCGCTCGGATGACTGCAGTCCGCGGAGCGTGGTCTTTTGCAGGGTTCCCATGGTATCCCGGCCTGCCGGCAGGGGTATCTCAACGGTTCGACGGAGAGATCCCAGTCCGGCGTTGAGGTTCTCCCGGGCCGCAACCTTGACCTGATACCGTCCCGCCGGAACCTCAAGTACAACCTTGGAGGTCAGGCCCGATTGCAGCAGTGCCTGGTATGGTAGGACATCTGCAGCGGGATTTCCCTGAGATCGGTGGGCGCCCGCATGGCTGCCAGCATTTCCTTCTTCTTCTGTTCTTCCGGCGACAATCGCTCCTTGGGGGCATAGAAGCCCTTGCGGTGAGTGACCCGGACTCCGGGCCGTGAGACTTTCACTCGAAGACTGTAGAAGCGCCCATCGGGCTTCTTGGGCGGGGTGGCGTAGCTCAGGACATAGTAGGAAAACTGCCGGTCCACCACCTGTCTCAGACCCGCCCCCAGGTCGTTGTTGTCTTTGAAGTAGGTGCCTCCCGTAGCCCTGGCCAGATAATCCAGGGCCATCCCTTTTTGTATGCGGTCCTCCGCGACCAGCGAGGCCTTGTCCAACCGGAGATTGCTGTTGTTGGTGAGATTGTTGCTGACGTTGTACACGGCGTTGGTTTCCAGCCCGGAGGACCGGATGGTATTGAAGATCATTCCGGTCTTCAACGCCATGTCGACCAGGCGCTCCAGCTCGTAGCGAAGCGCCCGGTGCAGGAAGCCTGCCGAGAGCAACACCATGGATTTCTGCGCCTCCACCGGTCCCAGAGAGCGGATGTGCCCCCGCAGAACATCCAGCAAGCGCCGGGTGCGGCTCTGTTTAAGAGCCAGGTGCTGGGACGCCAGGGCCTGCACGTAGGCTGCAATGGCCTGCTGGGTTTCATCGAGCTCGGCCATGCCGCCCCCGATTCGCCGTCTATCGCTCATTCGATTGGCCGAGGCACCGCCTATCCCGCAGCCTTCGGCTTCGGCCATGGCTACGTCGAAGGCCCGGCTGCCCGGTCCGGGCGAAACCACGTGGATTTCCTCGGCTTGGGCATCGGTCATGGTGACGCATCCCGGTCGGTCCATCGACGGCGTGAAATCCAGTTTCTTGTGGATTCTGTCGATCTCGGCCAGCAGCAGCTCGCTGTCCCGAGTGAAGGGGACAACATAGCCGCGGGAGGCCGTTATGATGGAGATGTGGTTTCCCGCTTTCAATCCCCTTTCCACGAATCCGCGAATGGCTTGGATGGTGCGGTTGAGGGTGCCTATGGGGGGATAGGTGAGGTCGTCGATGACCAGGCTCAGCAGACGGGGCTTTTCGGGGGGCGCTTCCGGCGCCGGCTCCTCCGCGCCGACCGTGCTGCCCCAGGTCAGGGAGCTTTGGGAGCTCTGGTAGATTTCATGGGAAAACGACTGAATGGTCTGCTTCTTGCGGTTTTCAAAGACTTCGAAGTCGTCTGCGGTCAGATCGGTGATGGGCTTCCCGTCCCGATCGGTGACGGTGGCATTGACCACCACCTCTTCTACCGGCACCTTGAGGGTGAATCCGGAAGAGGACTCGCCGCGGACTTTTTCGGTTTCCGGGGGCTTGGCCTCCGCGATTGCCGGGACCGGCGCCAAGGCGGCTGCCAACCAACCGGCAACCAGGGTTAGTGCCAGAATTGCGCCAGGGAGAAAAGCCCTTCCGAGAGACACGGTCCGACCCCCAAAACTTGGCGTAGAGGCTATTACTTCGTTGTCCCGGTAGGACCTGCAGGCTCCATTTCCCGGGGAGAGTTCACCCTGATCAACAGCCTCTCCTTGGCGACGAGTGAGCGGGGCTTCGAGGAATCGGGCTGGGTGTTGGGCCGGGTGTACTGGATGTCGTAGAACGTCCACTCGTGTTTGAGGTTACTCGTGGTCAATGTCTTCTTGACGTTCTCTAATTCCTGGGAGCCTTTCTTTACGGGGATCACATCAGGAAGCGGCGTCGGAAACTTCCGGTCCAGTCCTGCCTTGTTCACATCTCCATATACGAGGCGATACTGAAAGAACGTGGATCCGGAGGAGAAACGCCTATAGGTGCCCTTCGCTCGTGCCACCACGCTCTCTGAGCCATCCGGCTGCTTCGCGTAGATCACTTTTTTGATTTTGGACTTGACGGAAGTAACTTGCGCCTCGGAATCCAAAGTAGCGCCCAAAACAAACACCAGGCATAAAAGCAAGGTAATGAGCTTCATCTCATCACCCTCCGCCGGCTTTGTCCCTTTTCGCCTTCGGGCGCCCGCCGTTCTTTTTCCCAAGTCAGATACCCGCTCCGTTACCCATTTGCGCTATTAGTAAGGACGAGATCTTTATGCCCTCAAGCATAGTAGATGTCAATGGAAACATTCCTTGAGGTACGATCCGTTTCCATCGTCCTGTCTTCCGGGGGAAGCGGAGCAGAGGAAGGTGGCCGAGAGGGCGTTGCTGGGGTGGCCGCCTGTGGGCTTGGTTTCAGGTCGGGCAGGTGAGAGGTTGCTTACAGTATCCATACCCCCATTGCATGGGGTTGACAGTGGATTGCAAGGGATGTTGGTAGCCAGTCCGGCCACAGCAGATCTCATATAAGACACTCATAAATAACACAGTTATAGCCCCTACTGGACGACGACAGACATCACTGGAGGTTATGTGACCGTTGCGGCGGCGACAGCAAGCTGATTGGAGGGAACAACCTCTCACGCCAGGATTTCGCGAACGACCCTGGGTTCGAAGTTGAAGGTGATCTTTTCCCTGAGGCCGCTGCGTTCGAAGAAGAGCTCTTCGTGGTGCAGGCCCAGCAGGTGCAGGATGGTGGCGTGCAGGTCCTCGATGCTGACCGGGTTCTCCACGGCCCGATAGCCGAACTCATCGGTAGCGCCGTAGACCGTTCCTCCCTTGACTCCCCCGCCGGCCATCCAGAGGCTGAAGCCCCGGGGGTTGTGGTCCCGGCCGGCCACACCCTGCTTGGGCATGATCTGGGCGATGGGATGGCGCCCGAATTCGCCGGCCCAGATTACCAGGGTGCTGTCCAGCAGTCCCCGCTCCTTCAAGTCCGCCAATAGAGCCGCCACCGGTTGATCGGTTCGGTCGCAACAGGACCTCAGGTCAGCCTCGAGGTGGGAATGGGAGTCCCAGATCTGGCTGTTCACGCATACCTGGACGTAGCGGACGCCGCGCTCCACCAGCCGGCGGGCCATGATGCAGCGGCGACCGTAGTTGTCGGGACCGGGGTTGACGTGGGTCTTCCCCACCACCGCCGGCTTTCTCCCGACGCCATACATTTCCAGGGTCCTGGGACTTTCCCGGGACAGGTCCAGGGCATCGGTGGCTTCCAACTGCAGGCGCGCTGCCAACTCGTAGCTGGCGATACGGGCATCCAGCTCGGGCAGGCCGGGACGGTCTCTCCTATGGATCCGGTCGAGCTGCTGGCGGAGGCGGGTCCCCATCTTAACCAGGGCGGTGGGCTCCGCGACCTCGGGGCGCAGGTTCAGCAGGGGATCTCCTACCGAGCGCAGGCGCGTCCCCTGGTAGATGGGAGGCAGAAACCCCGACTGCCAGTTGGCGATGCCGTTGATGGGCAGGCCCTGGGGATCGTCCAGCACCACGAACGCCGGCAGGTTCCGGTTCTCGGTTCCCAGTCCATAGACCACCCAGGCCCCCAGGGTCGGGATGCCCGGCAGCATGCGACCTCCTTGAAACTTGTAGAGCGCCGCCGGATGGGCCGGACTGGTGGTGTGCATGGACCGGATGACCGCGATGTCGTCCACCCGCCGGGCGATATGGGGCATGGCCTCGGAGACCCAGGTGCCTCCGTGGTGCTTGTCCAGCATCGGCTTGGGATCCAGCAGATCCATCGGGCTGGGGCCGCCGTTCATGAACAGCAGGATGACCGACTTGGCCTTGGCCTCGAAGTGGGGCTTCCTGGGGGCGACATCATAGATGCCGCCGCGGCCGGGGGCCGGAGACTCGGACCCGCCCGTCAAGCCGGAGACGCCGAAGAGATCTCCCGTCAACAGGTGGGTCAGGGCCACTCCGTAGATGCCGTCGGAAACCCGTCCGAAAAAATGTCGGCGGGTCATGGACCGAGGTGATCGGTCGGGTGCTTGTTTCACGGTTGGACGGTTCAATCGATATAGACGAAAGCTGCCGAATTATAAAGCGTGTGGGCCAACTTGGCCAACACCCGTTGCCGCTCCCGGCTGCCGTTCCCCAGCTCCTTCCAGGCGCTCCGGAAGGACTGCAGGCTCAACCTCTGCTCTTCGGCAGTGGGGGGCCGGCTCAACACGATCCAGTACAGGCGCTCCACCTGGGCTTGCAGGCTGTCCCCCGCTTCCCCTTCCACCCGCCGCGCCAGGTCGGCCGCCAGCCGGCGGATGGTGGCGTCGTTGAGCAGGTGAAGAGCCTGCGGGGCTACGGTGGACTGGGCCCGTTCGGTGCAATTGGGATTCATGGTGGGATAGTCGAACAGGTCCAGGGTGGTGGGGCTGTTCATGCGCAGTTGCCGCAGATAGATGCTCCGCCGCCAGCCCCTTTCCCCCTCGTAGGCAGTGGAGAGCCCGTCGGCTCTGACAAAAACCGGATCCGGGGGTCCGTAAGGAGTCTCATCCAGGCGGCCGCTGACGCGAAGCAGGCTGTCGCGCAGGGCTTCGCCGTCCATTCGCTTCAGAGGCCATCGGGACAGGAACCGGTTTTCGGGGTCGAGCCGCTCCTGCTCGGGACCTACCCTGGAGGATTGGCGATAGGTCCTGGAGGTCATCATCAATCGGTGGATGGCTTTCATGCTCCAGCTACGATTCATGAACTCCACCGCCAGCCAGTCCAGCAGCTCCGGATGGGTGGGGCGGGCGCCCGACTTTCCGAAATTGCCCAGGGTCTCGACGATCCCCCGGCCGAAATGGTGCTTCCAGATGCGGTTGACCATGACCCGCGCCGTCAGGGGATGGTTCCGGTCCACCAACCACTTGGCCAGGGCCAGGCGCCTTCCGGTCTTTTGGGATCCCGGCCAGGGAGGCTCCACCCGGAACGGGGATCTGCCGTCGGTCAGCACCGAGGGCACCCCCGGACCGACCAGCCGGCCCGGACTCAAGTAATCGCCCCGCCGCAGCAGATAGGTGGGAGAGGGGGCTCCCCGGTCCCAGAGCGCCCGAATACGCGGCTCCGCCTCCTGCCGGTGTTGCAGCCAGGCGATCTTGCGCTCCAGCTTCCCGGCCTCCCGGCGGTAGACGGCGTCCCGTTCTTTCAACTCGTTGGCGGTGACGGTCAACAGTTGCATGTACTCCTTGGCCAGGGACTTCTGCCCGCTGTTCCGATCTGCTTCCGGAGTCTTGAGCAATAGCCTCAGATCCTGGGCCAGGGCGGGCGCAATCTGATCCAACCTCTCCTCCAGAACGCGGTCCCTCAAGTCCCTGCCCCTTTCCTCCAACGCCTGCTGCAACTCCTTGACCTGCTCTTCCAGGACCTCGTTCCTGGCTTTGCGCTCCTTTTCCTGCTCCAGCAGTCGCATGGGATTGGTCATGGGAGGCACATAGGGCAGCACCCGCTGCTCGAACTTCACCACCTCGCTGATCGGCGTTCCCGCCAACCAGTCGAACTCGTCCAGAGCCCCCTTCAGCAGATCGGCAAGCCGGAAGTAGTCCCGCTGGGGAATGGGATCGAACTTGTGGCTGTGGCAGCGGGCGCATTGGAGCGTCATGCCCATGATGCCCGTTCCCAGGATCTCGATTTCATCGGCAATGACGTCGAACCGGTCCTCCACGAAGCTGAGCTCGTAGCCGGTGCTGTCGGGCCCCATGCGCAGGAAACCGGTGGCGATCAGGTTGTCGACCATCTCCCCGGTAATTACCGGAGTTGTCTCGTAATCGACCAGCTCGTCTCCGGCGATCTGCTCCATGAGAAAGCGGTCGTAGGGCTTGTCGGCGTTCAGGGATCGGATCACGTAGTCCCGGTACCGCCAGGCATGCTTCCTGCCAGGGCCGTTGGCATTGACCTTCCCGCCCTCGTGGTCGGAGTAGCCGGCCACGTCCAGCCAGTAACGTCCCCAGCGCTCCCCGTAGCGGCCTGACTCCAGCAAGCGGTCGATGAGTCTCTGGTAGGCCCGCGGCTCCCGGTCTTCCAAGAACCTCCGGACCTCGGGGGGCGTCGGAGGCAGGCCGGTCAGGTCCAGGGAGGCTCGCCGGATCAGTGTCAACCGATCGGCTTCGGCCGACAGAGACAATCCCCGGTCTTCCAGTTTTCTCAACACGAAGGCGTCGATGGGATTGACCACCTGATTCCCATGTTCGACCGCAGGAGGCGCGACCTGCCTGGGCGGCTGGAAGGCCCAGAACCGGCGGTCCCGGTCGCTCACCAGGGGATCGGGCTCGGTGCCGGCAACATCGGGCCTGATGTCCTCTTCCGGAGCGCCCTGCAGGATCCACTGCCGCAGCTTTTCCAGGTCGGAATCCGAAACGGGGGTCACCCCGACTTCAAAGAGCCGTTTTTTGGGAGGCATCTTGCCGGATCGGATCATCTCCACCATCAGGCTCTGGTCCGGTTTTCCCGGAATCAACGCCGGCCCCGATTTTCCGCCCTGGACCATGGAAGCCCGGCTCCTCAGATCGAGGTCATTGCCCTGGCGGCGCAGCCCGTGACAGGTGGTGCAGTGACGCAGCAGAATCGGGATCACGTCGTGCTGATTGAGGGCCTGGCTTGCGGCTGACTCTTCCAACCCGCTCGCCAGGCCGCTCTCGATCCAGGCCTTGATGGTTGCCCTTTGCGCCTCCGGAAGACCTCCGTCCAAATCGGGAGGCATCGAACCGCTTTCGATCAATTGGTAGAGCTTGCTCTCCGAGACCCGTCCGGGCACCACCACCGGACCCGACTCGCTCCCCTTCAGAACGCTGGAGAGGTTGCTGAGATCCAGCTCCTTCATCATCAGCTGCTCGCCGTGGCAGCGCAGGCAGTGTTCCTGGAAGACGGGGAGGACCTTCTCCCGGAAGAACTTCTCCCGATCCGGCAGTTCCCCGCCCTCGTCGGGTGCGGAAGCGGCCCCTGGCCAAGCGATCCAGAAGAAAAGACCCAGGCTCAGGAACAGGCCCGCGGTCCTTGTCAGTCGGTCTCTTGTTGGCTGGAGAGAAGAAAGATTCATGGAGGAGTGTTCAGAGGGCGAACCCTGGCTTTTGAAGTACCCCTGTTGCAACCGGTTTGAGCCTTCCTGTCGCGCGGTCGGGAGTCGAGCCCTGCCCCCCACCGCATCAGCTTTCGCCATTCGGCTCGGCTTCTGCGACTCCCCCTCAAGGGGGGAGTGATAGAGTTCTACTGGAAGCCATGTGCTGGCCTCAATCACTCCCCCCTGGAGGGGGAGTCGGTGAGACAAGGGCCCCGCCCGCAGTCGAACCGGTGGGGGGGGACGGAATTAGCAAGATCGTCAGATAGGAGATTCCGCCCGCAGTCAAGCCGGTGGGGGGACCGCCGACCTGCCGAGCGGCACGTAGCCCAGGGCGATGTTGCAGCCGATTTCGGGGGCGTGCCAGGGCGAGGTCAGGTACCCGATCGGGTCGCCGCCGCCGGCGTCCGAGACCAGCCAGAAGTCCGGCGCATAGTCGTCGATCGGCTTGCCGCCCAGCCTCATGCCCACCAGGATCATCTTGAACGGCGGTCTGCCGGCCTCGATCTCGGCGCGCATCCGTTCCAGGGCCGCCCTCCCGATGTAGTCGCCCTTTTTCCTGCGCGGCACCTGGTAGGCCAGGTTGCACTGGAACGGCACGGTCTCATGGTCCATATCCTGGCCCCAGGACAGGATGCCGGCCTGGATGCGGCGCTGATGGCCGGGGGCGATGACCATCAGTTGGTGGGGTTTCCCCGCCTCAAGCACCGCGCTCCACAGCCTTTCGGCGTGCAGGGTTGCGTCCCGCAGATAGATTTCGTAGCCCTTCTCGCCCGAGAAGCCGGACTGGGAGACGACGACCGAACAGCCCCCGATCTCCGCTCCGAGGAGGCCGTAGTAGGGGATATCCCGGACCCCGCCGCCGACCAGATCGACCATCAGGGCGAGCGACTTGGGCCCCTGGATCTGCACCGGGCAAACATCGATCTCGTCGATCCCCACCTCCATGCGCAGCCCCGCGTTGACGCCCTGCAGCCAGTACAGCAGGTCGGAGTCGGCCAGCGAGAACCAGAACTCGTCGCGCGAGAGGCGCAGCAGCACCGGGTCGTTCAGGATGCCGCCCTTCTGGTTGCAGAGGATGACGTAGCGGGCGCTCATCGGCTCGATGAGGGTCGCGTCGCGGGTGATGACGTAGTCGACGAACCGCTCGGCGTCGGTTCCGGCGACCCGGATCTGCCGTTCGACGGCGACGTTCCACAGGGTGACGTGCTGCGTCAGGGCCTCGTGCTCGGCCGCGGCTCCGCCATCCTCGGGCCGGACATAGCCGCGCGGATGGTACACGCGGTTGTAGACGGTGGCCCGCCAGCAGCCCGCGGCATGGGACAGATGCCAGTAGGGCGACTTCCGCACGCGAGTGGAGATGAGCAGTTGGGTGGGGGTGCGGCCACTCTGGCGCAGGTTGATCGGTACGATGCGGTCGGATTGGTCGACGCCGCGCGGCTGACCGCTCATGGCTCCTCCCCTTGCGTCCTTGGGAACCAGCCTCCGTCGGACGTTTGCAGGAGCGGGACGGACTGCATTATCATGCACGATTCCGGCTGCGGTCAACCGTTCAGGGCCGCTATCGAGGGACGGCACGCGGCCCGGTATCGTGGTGCACAATCGGGAGATCGGAATGAAGGGGTTCAACACGAGCAGCACGGTCCGGAACGCTGCGCCGGCGCAACTCCTCCATGCGGGCCTCGGTGCGCGCCACCTCGATGCCGCCGCAGGTGGTGTTGACGCCGAGCGCCTCGTACTGGCGTTGGCTGTCCAGGGTCAGCAGGGCGATCTCGCGGTTGTGGTCGGTCGGAAAGATGAAGTTCGAGGCGTGGCCGGTCGAGCCCCCGGGCTTGGGCAGCGGCCCCTTGTCGATGAGCAGCAGGTCGCGCCAACCGAGCTCCGCTAGATGGGCGACCAGGCAGTTGCCCACGATGCCGGCGCCGATCACGGCGATGCTTGCCCGCGCCGGCGCAGCGTTCCGGACCGTGCTGCTCGTGTTGAACCCCTTCATTCCGATCTCCCGATTGTGCACCACGATACCGGGC
>JAPVWS010000480.1 GCA_027493295.1 Candidatus Versatilivorator vitaminiformans
GGCTGGCCGTCGCGGCCCAGGGGGATGCGCTGGATCAGGCCCCGGTAGACCTCCGGAGGGGTCCGCTGCTGGTGGATGCGGGTCCAGATGACGCCCGGAGCGATGGCGTTGACGGTAATGCCGCGCGGAGCATACTCCTTGGCCCACCCCCGCACCAGGTTGTTCAGAGCCCCCTTGGCCGCCGTATAGGTGATGGTTCCGGGACCGCCGCCGCTGCGACCGCTGATGGAGGAGGTAATGAGGATCCGTCCCCGTCCATCCGGCAGGTGGGGGACGGCGTGCTTGACGCACAGGAAGACCGACTTGCAATTCAGGTTCAACCCCGCATCCCAGTCCTGGCTGGACAGGTCCTCGGTGGGGCAGCTCTCGGTAGGGCCCCCGGCGTTTGCCATCAGGATGTCCAGCCCGCCGTAGGTCTGCACCGCGGTCGCGACGGCCAGCCTGACCTGGTCCTCGTCGGTGACGTCGGCGCGAAGGGCCAGGGCCTGCCCTCCCTGGGCCTCGATTTCGGCCACGGTGGCCTCCGCCTCCGTGGCGCTCCGGGAATAGTTCACCACCACCCGGGCCCCGCAGCGGGCCAACCCCAGGGAGATAGCCCGGCCAATTCCCGTGCCTCCGCCGGTCACCAGGGCAGTGCGTCCCTCCAGGTCCACCGTCAATCGCCGTGTCATGCAGTCAACTCCGCATCCAGGACAGCCGCCATCACCTCCACGGCCTCCTTCAAGGCCTCCCGGTCGATCGTCAGCGGAGGCACGATCTTGAGGAATCCCCGCCCCGTCACGAACAGCAGGACACCCCGGCGGACACACTCCAGGGCCACCCGATCGGCCATCTCCACCCAGGGCTGCCCCGTTTCCGGATTCCTCAGGTGAATGGAATAGAACAATCCCCTGCCATTGACCTCGCCGATCGATCCGGGATGCCTCCGCGCGACCGGCGCCAGCCACTGTTCGAGCAGTTCTCCCAGCTCCGCCGCCCGCTCCACCAGCCCTTCTTCTTCCATCAATTCCAGGTTGGCCTCGGCTGCGGCGGCGCAGACCGGGTTGCCGCCGAAGGTGCTGGACATCTCCCCCGGGGGAGCCAGGTCCATCACCTCCCTGGCCCCGATCACGGCCGAAACCGGCAGACTGGAGCTCAGCCCCTTGCCGCAGGTGATCAGGTCGGGAGCAATGCCGTAGTGTTCGATGGCGAACATCTTCCCGGTCCGCCCTATCCCGCACTGGATCTCGTCCACGGCGATCAGCACGCGATGGCGGTTGGCCCAGTCCCTCAGCTCCCGCATGTATTCCAGGGGATGGCAGGCGGTGGTGACGCCTGGAATGGATTCCAGGATGATGCCGGCGACGTCCAAGGGGTCCAGGCCGCGGGACTTCAGATCGGCGGCGAACCCGTTTGCGCCGGGAGCGGGAAGTAGAAAATGGCCCAGTTGATCCCGGGGGATGCCGTCCACCCGGTCTTCTCCCCCGCTGGCCGCCTTGGCCGCCAGCGTCCTCCCATGGTAGTTCCCCTCCAGAGACAGAATTCCCGCCTTGCGGGGCGAGATCCGCTGGCCGTGCCGCCGCATCAGGGTGATAGCGCACTCGTTGGCTTCGGTTCCCGATGAAAACAGGATGGCTTTGTTCAGCCCGGGAGGCGCCAGCTTGACCAACCGCTCCAGCAGCCGCTGCCGGACTTGTCCCGGGTAGGCATAGGTGAACAGCAGCGGCGAATCCGTCTGTCTCCTGATGGCTTCCAGGACGCGGGGATGGGCATGGCCGCTGTTGGCCATGACGATGCCGCTGCTCAGGTCGATCCACTGGTTGCCGTAGGGGTCGCGCACCTGGAACCCCTGGGCCCGATGCCAGACAATGGGCACCATGCCGGCCATGGACCGCGGCTCCACTTCCCGAAGGCGCCGGATCAGATCGATGGATTGGGGAACGGGAATGGGCGTGACGATACGGCGGAATCGGGTCTTCACCGGACGGGTGGGCGCAGGCGTCAGATCCAGGACGCTCATTGCCATGGAAACCACCTCCTCGCCTAAGGGATACTTCAAGTGGGAGAGTTGACCCTTTTTTTCGAGTTAGCCGGAACCCTCCATCTCCTTGACTTTTGCGGCATATTGGTCGGCTTGAGCCACGATGTCCACGCCCACCGTCTCGCTGAAGGCCGCAATGAGCTTTTGAGTGAGCCGGCCCGGCTTCCCGTCACCCACCAGCATTCCGTTGATGCGGGTGCAGGGCATGACGGCGAAGGTGGTGGCGGTGTGAAACGCCTCGTCGGCGTTGACGACTTCGTAGGCCCCGAAATCTTCCTCGGACCAGGGCACCGCCATGGCGGTCAGCAGGTCCAGGACGGCGTTGCGCGACACACCCACCAGAATATTGTGGCTCTTGGCGGTGAGCACCCGTCCCTGGCGCACGATGAAGAAGTTGGAGCCGCTGCCTTCGGTGATGAAGCCCTGATCGTCGGTCAACAGGGGAAGGGCACTGGGATCCACCCTGTGGGCCTGCAGGTTGGCCATCTGGTAGTGGAGGCGGCTTCTGTTCTTGACCTTGGGATCGATCAGGTAGGCGGGCACCGATCTCTGGGGGACGATCACCGAGTGGACCCCCGAGCGGTATAGGGGACCGTTGGCGGCCAGGTGCCACCACAGGGGCCAGCAGTTGATGGAGACGGTGGGCTCGACCGCGCCTCCGAACACGCTCTTGTACACGGGGAGGGGCCCTCGGGAAACGTCGTGCATGATCTGGACATCGGCCCCGTCCACGACGGCCAGGTTCCTTTCCAGGGTCTCCAGGGTGGCCTGCTCCATCTCCTCGATGGTCAGGCCGCAATCGATCTCCAGGTACTTGAGCCCGGCATAGATGCGCTCCAGATGCTCCTGGAGCC
The DNA here is from genome assembly GCA_027493295.1 of Candidatus Versatilivorator vitaminiformans. Taxonomy (GTDB): domain Bacteria; phylum Acidobacteriota; class Terriglobia; order Versatilivoradales; family Versatilivoraceae; genus Versatilivorator; species Versatilivorator vitaminiformans. Next base: position 2,875 of record JAPVWS010000480.1, read on the forward strand.
TGAAGGGCTTTTGGCCGTAGGTCCGGGTCATGTCGAACACCATGTCCCCGAACATGAGGGCCGAATCGAAAATGGAGACCCGAGCCTCCTGTTCGCTGACGAACTTTCCGTTGAAGTAAACCGTTCTGCAAAACATGTCGATTTCCTCGAATCCCCCCGGCCCATCCTCCGGAGGATTTTTGGGGCAGCAGGTGGACCGCCCGCCCCCGGGCGGCATTTCACGGACCTGCAGGTCGGCAGGCATGCCGGGCCCTGACGGGCTAGCCGGTCCGCAACCGTTGAACGGCCGATCGAACGCTGTCGGCCATGTAGCGCAAGGTCTCCTCCGGCATATCCGACCAGAAGGGAAAGCTGATCATGTTGTCGAAAAAGGTGTCGGTGTTGGGCAGGCGGATGTTTCCGTAGCCGAAGGACCGGAAAAGCTCAGAGCGATAAAGGGGCCAGTATTGGACAATGCACTTGATCCCGCAGTCCCGATGCAGCAACTGGATGAGGTCGTCCCGCGTCCCCCGCGTTGGGGAACTGTCGAAGTGGGCCACCAGCAGGTGGTAGGCGTGCAGGTGGCCGTCCGGCACCCTCTGGAAGGAGAGCTCGGGAACATCGGCCAGGGCGTTGCGAATCAGGTCGGCCTGGTCCCGCCTGCGGGCATTGATCGCATCCAGACGCCGGAGCAACCGCCGTCCCACGGCACACTGCACTTCGCTGAGACAGAAGTTGAAGGGCCAGACTCCCTTCATGCCGCTCACCAGGTTGCCCATGGCCGGCACCCAGTAACGCTCCCGGTCTCCGGCAAAAGGCCAGTTGCCCATCCAGCGGAGCTTTCTGGCCCGCTCCCCCTCGTCCGGATCGCTGACCGTCAGCATGCCACCCTCTCCCAGGGTGGAGATATTCTTCTGGTTGTGGAAGCTGAAGGCGGCAAAGTCCCCCATGGACCCTGTCCTGCGTCCCTTGTAGACCGCGCCCGGGGCCTGGGCTACGTCTTCCACCACCTTGAGGCCGTGCTCCCGGGCCAGCCGGAGAATCGGGTCCATGTCGGCGGGTAAACCGTAGAGATGGACCACCACGATCGCCTTGGTCCGCCCGGTCAGGCAGGACTCGACATGCTCGGCCGACAGCAGCCGGGTGGCCGGATCGATATCGCAGAAGACCAGCCGGGCTCCGGTGCGGGCGAAGGGAACGGCGCTGGACACGAAGGTGTGGGCCGGCAGAATGACCTCGTCCTCCGGGCCCAGCCCGCACAGGGCGGCAGCCATCTCCAGGGCCGAGGTGCAACTGCTCACGGCCAGGCTGTCGGCGCATCCGACGTACCGGGTGAATTCCTGTTCGAAGGCCCGCTGCTGCTCTCCCTGGCTCCAGGTAGGGCTGTTGCGAATCGTCTCCATGACCACGGCCTCTTCCTCGGCGTTGAGCCGGGTCTGGACCGCGGGGAAGTCCACCTGGGGCCGCGATGAGACCGATTCGGGCATTCTGCCTTCCCTGGGTTGCCGGTTGGGATCGATTCCTGAAACCGGACTATCCTATGGAAAGCCGACGGAGCCTGTCAAATGCAATGCGGGCGGAGCGCGAAGTGGGTCTCGCGAGTCACGAAAAGTTCCTTTGACCCGGGTAGTCCGGTTTGCTATAGTGCCCGCGACTGCGGTTCGTCAACAGGAATCCGGCACCCGGGATTGCCGTTTCCTCCCTCACTACAGAGAATCGCGTGACGTCAAACCCCAACCGCCCATGTGAAAGCCGCCGGCCGATCCGCTACCGGGGACTCGTAGCCGTAGTGGTTCTGCTCAGTTGCTTCGGTCTGGTGGCGCTGACCACCGGGGCGCTGGATGTCGCCCGCAACACCGAGCAGTGGTTGGACAATGAGCGGCTTCGCAGCGAACTCCGCCATTTCAAGCAGGAAAATCAAGATTTGAGGCAGACGCTGCAGCGAGTGGGAGACCGGCTCTCCTCGCTGGAGTTGCTGGCCGAAGAGGTGCAGGGTCTTTCCCGACTCGCCGCCAGGCGGGGGCGGAATGGAAGCCCCTCCCAGGTCTATTTCAGCCAACTCACCGTCTCCGAGCGCGACAGCGCACCGTTGCCGGCACGATCGGAGGCGTTTCGCAGCCTGCTTGAAAACACGGACCGGCAAATCGACGACCTTGCTCAACACTACCGTTACAGATACCTCCGGTTGAGCCACACTCCCAGCACCTGGCCGGTCGAGGGAATTCTGAGGGATCGCTTCGGTATCATACGGAACCGGTTCGGCGCGGGACAGTCACGGTTTCATCGGGGCATCGACATTTCCACTCGCCCCGGCAGCCTGGTGATGGCCTCGGCCGACGGGACGGTTCATTCCACCAGTTGGCGCTCCAACTACGGCAAGACAATCATCCTGAAGCACCACTTCGGGCTCTCGACCGTCTACGCCCACCTCTCCGGCTACAACGTGAAACCGGGTGATCTGGTCCAGCGAGGCCAGGTGATCGGCTTCGTGGGAAACACCGGACGATCCACCGGTCCTCATCTCCACTACGAGGTTCGAATCGGAGATATGTCGGTCAACCCCCTGCGGTACCTCTCCCGCCAGGCTCATGCCACTTTGCCGAAGCTGAAGGGAATCAATATTGCCGTTGCCAGGTGACCTCCCTGCCGGGTGATATTCCAATCCCATTGTTGCAAGCAGCCGCCCTTGTGGCGCAGCCGGTCCCGCATTTGAATTCATGCCTTACAATTGCTAGAATCTCCAGCCGCTTTCGCCGGGTCCCTGGCTGACTTCCCGGAGGTTGGCGCCCATGCCGATTTATGAATATGGCTGCGATGCCTGTGGCAAGGTTCTTGAGGTCATCCAGAAGTTCTCCGATGAACCCCTCAGGACCTGTCCCGACTGCAGCGGCCAATTGACCAAGCTGATCTCCAGGACTTCCTTTCAGTTCAAGGGCACCGGCTGGTATGTCACCGACTACGCCCGCAAGCCGGAGTCCCAGCCCAAGTCCGAGGGTGAATCCAGGCCTGCCGCCGATTCCAAGTCCGGCGCGGAAGGCAAATCCGGCTCCGAGTCCAAGCCCGCCGCCGAGTCCTCCGGCTCCGGGACCGGATCCGGCAACGGCAGCAAGCCATCGGACTCCGACTCCAAGAGCAAAGAGACTTCCTCCTCACCGAAACGCTGATCTCGCCCGCAATTTGGGGATAGCGGAGGGATTCATCCGCCGCTGGAAGAAACGGTAAGGGAGTCTGGTAAACCTACTGCGCCTCTTCAGCTTGTGTGAAGGAGATTGTATTCATGCCTACTACTCTACGTTGCCTGACGTTGTGCGCATTCTATTGGGTAATGGTAGGAACTCTAACCGGGGAAAACGATGAAGTCGCTAAATTAAGACTTGCCGCTGAAAACGGCGACGTCGAGGCGCAATACACACTTGCCTGGACCTACGATAGCGGCAAGGGGGTTCCCCAAGACTTCAGTAAAGCGGCAGTATGGTACCGTCGCGCTGCCCAACAAGGACACGTCAAAGCGCAATACACACTCGGCCTGATGTACTGCAACGGGGAAGGTGTTCCACGAGATGCAGTTGCAGGAGCTGAGTGGTACCGTCGTGCTGCCAATCAGGGCTACGCCTTAGCGCAACACAACCTCGGTGTCGCGTACACCAATGGCGTGGGGGTCCCGCAGGATGCATCACTAGCCGCACAGTGGCTCCGTCGCGCCGCCGACCAAGGACTTGCCATATCTCAGTTATACCTCGGCATATTGCAGAGCGATGGCAGGGGCGTTCCAAGGAATGCCGCTTCGGCTGCTGAATGGTTCCACCGCGCCGCCAAACAAGGACTCGCTGGAGCCCAGTTCCACCTCGGCAAAATACACAACGAAGGCAGAGGTGTTCCAAAGAATGCCGCTTTGGCTGTTGAATGGTTCCGCCACGCCGCCAATCAGGGTTATGCCGATGCACAATTTTACCTCGGCGTGGCCTACACAACCGGCGAGGGGCTCTCCCAGGATGACGTTCAAGCTGTCGAGTGGTTCCAACGCGCTGCCGTGCAGGGCCACACAGTGGCTCAATACAACCTAGGCGTGATGCACAAATTCGGCAGAGGCATTCCCCAGGATGACGCTCAAGCCTTTAAGTGGTACCAACGCGCTGCCGTGCAAGGTTTCCCCTTGGCTCAGTCCAACCTCGGAACGATGTACTTGGAAGGCAAGGGTGTTCAACAGGATGCCGCGCAAGCCGTTGAGTGGTTCCACCGCGCTGCCGAACAGGGATTCTCTGTGGCGCAGTACAACTTAGGCCATTTGTACTCTACAGGCAATGGAGTTCAGAGGGATAACGTTGCCGCCCACATGTTATTCAGTCTGGCCGAGGCGAATGGCTATGAAGATGCAGAAAACGCCCGTGAAGCGATTTCCGAGCAGATGACGCCGGATCAGATTGCCGAGGCTGAGCGCCGCACCCTTGAGTGGAGATCCACCGCATCCTCGGACAGGCAATAACGCTACTGACTGTTTTTCGGGCAAGGCATGTCCAGCCAATACCACTGACGGCGTTGGCGGTTTAAAGTTCCTGATCAGGAACGACTAACCGGAAAGTACAGCCGCACTCGCCCATCTCGTTTGGGCAGCGGAGTTCTCGTTCAACTTCCGCGGAGGCTATTCATTTTGGCGACGGGGCTATACTGGCCAAACTGACGTTTGGCAACAGCCGTGCCTCAAGTTGGAAGGACTCTGCAAGGCCATCGCGTAATCACCCACAGCCTCGCAACTCTATCCCCGGCACGCTCCGCCGGTGACAATGCGTCAACTCTTCCAGAAATCGCGGACTGTTGCGGCGACCTGGTCCGTCTCCTCGCGCGTCAGTTCCGGAAAAATCGGCAGGGAAAGGATCTCCTCGGCCAGGGCTTCGGCATGGGGAAAGGACCCGTTGCCGTCTGCCCATTGCCGGTAGGCCGGCTGGAGATGCAGCGGCAGGGGGTAGTGGATGGCG
>JAPVWS010000481.1 GCA_027493295.1 Candidatus Versatilivorator vitaminiformans
ATGCCCGAAGACCTGGCCTCTCAGCTCCCGGTGATTCGGGAGTTCTGTCAGGCCATGCGGATCCCCATCCTGCAGTTGGACCGCTTCGAAGCCGACGATATCATCGGAACTCTGGCCAGGCAGGCCGGCGAAAACCGCTGGGAAACCACCATTGTCTCCAACGACAAGGATATGTTCCAACTGGTGAACGACAGGACTCGAGTGCTTCATCAGTCCAAGACCGACACGCTCTTCGACGCCCCCAAGGTGGAGGAGTTCTTTGGAGTCGCCCCTGAACAGGTGGTAGACGTGCTGGGGCTCATGGGAGACAGCGTAGACAATGTCCCCGGAGCCCCGGGCATCGGCAGCAAGGGAGCCCGCGACCTGGTGCTCCGCTTCGGCAGCCTGGAAGCCCTGCTGGACCAGAGCGAACAGGTCTCGCGCAAGACCTACCGCGAGTCCTTGAAGAATCACCGTGAGCAGATCCTTCAGAGCAAAGAACTGGTCACCATCGACACCGCAGTGCCCATCGAATTCAGTTGGGAAACCCTGCAGGCTCGGGAACCCGACCCGGACCGGCTCCGGCCCCTGCTGGCGGAACTCGGCTTTCAGTCCATGCTGAAGGAGATGGAAGGGGGCGTGGCTCCGGCCCAGGCAAAGCAGCCCGAATTCCAGCCGCTGGCCTCCCCGCGGCAGATTCGGACTCTGCTGGAGCAGGCGCGTTCGGCCTCCTACTGCACCTGCTGGATGGAAATCGACCCGGAGGATACGCGATGCCGAAATCCCCGCCACCTGGCGGTGATGGCAGGGGAATCGGGTTGGACCCTTGACCTGGAAGACGGGGCCACCCCGGGGCTGAGTGACCTCAGGGAATTCTGGGAAGATCCGGGAATCGGCAAGGTCTTTTACGATGCCAAACCGGCCCACCTCGCTTTGAGGCATCCCGGCCTGGAGCTGAAGGGACTGCAGGGAGACGCCATGCTTGTCTCCTATCTGCTGCAGCCCAATCGCAGCAACCATGGCTTGAGCGAAATCGCCTTCGGCCTGCTGGGGGAAGAGGCGCCGCCGGAGGCCGGAGGCCGCTGCGCCACCGTTCAACGGCTGTTCGGGAAGTTGCGGCCCCAACTGGAAACCTCGGGGCTGGAACAGGCTTACCGGGAGATCGACCTGCCATTGGTCGAGGTGCTGGCGGAGTTGGAGTGGAACGGGATTCGGGTCGATTCCGCCGTGCTTCGGAAGATGTCGGAGGATTTCGAGCGGACCGCCAAGTCCCTTACGGAAAGGATCTACGAGGTGGCCGGTACCGAGTTCAACCTGAACTCGCCCAAGCAACTCGGAGAGATTCTCTTTGACAGACTCAACCTGCCCACGCCCCGAAGACTCAAGAAGTCCGGTCAGTATTCCACTTCGGTGGAGGTGCTGGAGCACCTGGCCAAGGATTACGAGGTGCCCCGCCTGATGCTGGAGTACCGCCGGATCGCCAAGCTCAAGTCCGGTTACGTGGACGCTCTTCCCCGCCTGGTGGATGCTCGGACCCGGCGGGTTCATCCCTCCTTCCACCAGACGGTGGCCGCCACCGGCCGGCTGTCCTGCAGCAACCCCAACCTGCAGAACATCCCCGTCCGCTCCGAGCTCGGCGCCCAGATTCGATCGGCTTTCGTGGCCGGCCAGGGATGCCGCTTGCTGTCGGCGGACTACTCGCAAATCGAGTTGAGGATCCTGGCCCATCTTTCCCAGGACGCGGTGCTGCTCGATGCCTTCCAGAGAAATGAGGACATCCACACCCGGACCGCCAGCGAAGTGTTCGGTATCGACCCCCTGCTGCAAATCGGCGAGATGCGCCGGCGCGCCAAGGCCATCAACTTCGGCATCATCTACGGCCAGACGGCCTTTGGCCTGGCCAGGGAGCTGCAGATCTCCCACCGCGACGCCCAGGAATTCATCCAGCGCTACTTCGAGCGGTACAGCGGCGTCAAGCGCTATATCGACAAGGTGAAGGAGGAAACCCGGGAAAGCCGGGTGACGCATACCCTCTTTGGACGACACCGGCAGATCCCGGACATCAACAGCCGCAATCCCGGCCTGCGGCAGTTTGCCGAAAGGACGGCCGTAAATTCACCCATTCAGGGCACTGCAGCCGACCTGATCAAGCTGGCCATGATCCGCATCCACCGGGAGCTGCGGGAGCGCAAGCTCCAATCCAGGATGTTGCTGCAGGTACACGACGAGCTGGTGTTCGAGGTGCCTGGGTCGGAGATGGAAACCATGCAGGCCCTGGTCAAGCAGGAAATGGAGTCCGTGTATTCGCTATCGGTGCCACTGGTGGTGGACGTGGGCACCGGCCGGAACTGGATGGAAACCTGAACGCCCGGTCATGGCCCGATAGGCGGCAGCCCGAGACCCTGTCCTGTTTCGCCGGGTTCTTTTTGAAGGAGAGGACTCATGTTGGACCGGCAATCCGCCTTCGAGCTGCTGACCGAGTACACCAGCAATCCCAGCCTTCTCAAGCACGCCCTGGCGGTGGAAGCCTGCATGCGGGCCTACGCCGGCAAGTATGGCGAGGACGCGGAGAAATGGGGAATCGTGGGCCTGCTGCACGACTTCGACTACCAGAGATTCCCCAATCCCCCCGACCACCCCGAAAAGGGCGCCCAAATCCTGGAGCAGCGGGGTTATCCGGAGGACGTGATCTACGCCATCAAGTCCCACGCTCACTGGACCGGCTGCCCCAGGAACCATTTGGTGGACAAGGTGCTGTTTGCCTGCGACGAGCTCTCCGGCTTCATCACGGCAGTGACCCTGGTGCGCCCCGACCGCAAGATCGAGGGACTCCAGCCCAAGTCGGTCAGAAAGAAATTGAAGGACAAGGCCTTTGCCCGATCGGTGAGCCGGGAGGATATCCTCACCGGCGCCACCGACCTGGGGGTGGAGCTGAACGAGCACATCGCCTTCTGCATTCAGGCCATGACCGGCATTTCAACCCGGCTGGGACTGTAGCGGGGGTATGGTTGTACTCTTGAGAAAGCTACGGGGGGCTGACGCCGGAGCGCTGACGGCGCCCTCGACGATCAATCCGGCATGCTGTCCTTCACGGCCCATCCCGGATCAGGGTCGCCGGCCATTGCCTTTCGGACCTCGGGGCTGGGCGGTCCGGCCGTGCCCCAAACATCCGTCTGTTCCGGCACCCGTCTCCACACCGCGGGTTCGTGGGTTGCTTCGTCTTCGATGTGCTCCATGTCGCTGGAGAATTCGGACACGTAACCGGCCGGATCCTTGTAATAGCAGAAGATGTTGTTGCCCGGGCCGTGACGTCCCGGCCCCCAGTCGGGTTTCTGCCCTTGGGCAAGAAGGTTGGAGAGACCTCTCATGACCCCGTCCACGCTCTCCATCACGTAGGCGACATGATTGACCGATGCGTGACCTGCGCGATTGAAGGCAAGAACGTGGTGTTTCGGGTTGCATCTCAGGAACGCCATCTGGTTCTCATTCCAATCCGAGACCCGGAACCCGAGAGTATCGGTGTAGAACTCCACCACCTGATCGAAGCGCGCACTGTTGAGGACCACGTGGCAGAGCCGGAGGGGCTCGACTTTCCCTGAGGAACCGCCGTCCGAGCGCTCGGCCACGCCGGCCGATAGCTCGATGCAGCGGTTTTCCGGGTCCAGAAAGCGCAGCCCGTATCCGCCGCCGGGTTCGTCCAGGTCGTCCGGCCGGGCCAGGAGGGGAGTTCCCTTCCGTTCGAGTTCGGTTGCCGCCGCATCGACCGCCTCGCGTCCGTCAACGCTGAAGGCCAGGTGGTGGAGCCCGCACCGGTCAGCCGGATGGAGGCTGAGAATGTGGTGCTCGGCCGACGACCCGCGGAAATATCGCGCGTGCCGGTCTTCCCCGGCCGATTGGAGACCCCAGCCCTCGAGGTAGAACCTGCCGTGGGGGGCGATCGCCGGCGACAGCAACCCCACGTGGCGGATGTCCTGAATCTTCATCTGATCAGCTCTCCGGACGGTTTCTTGGCGGGTGGTCCCCCCGGCTTCGACACCGGAACCTTGTTCATACTTAGCGAGCGGGATTCTGGGATAGCTTCGCCCCCAATGCTACCACACTACCCTTGTTGGCCAGACCGGATGGGGCCACACGACCCGGTGGCCTGTCTCACAAGAGCCCCGCCCGCGCTGCCGTGCCGTGCGGATCATACAAGGTGAAACAAAGTGTTTTAGATAAGACGCTTAACGTGTCGATCAAATAACTCTCCACTAGCCACTATTCACTTTTCGCCAAACCGCGCCGCCGTCCCATACGTCGAGGCGGCTCATTAGGAGCGAAACTGTGGTGTTTCAGACAAGGTCCCTCCGGGTCAAACCGATCTTCAAGTCTCGTCGAATGTAGATTTCAACGAACTCACGCAGCCACACCTCCTTCGCCAGCGTGAACCGCTCGATCAGTTTCTGCTCGGGTCTGTCCGTGAGGTAGGCGATGCGCCACTGGTTAAGGGGTCGGAATTCGCCCCCGTCAACCGAGTGCTCAACGTGAAAGAGAGGCTGTCCCTGGCCGGCTCGAAGCAGGCTCCCGTCCCTATCGAGGAGTTCGGCTGCTCCGATGAAAGTGGCGCTCTGCCGCGCCGGGTTGAGCAATACCTGTTCCAGGACCAACCCGCGCTCTGACGGCTCAAGCCGGAGGCGCTGGCGCGAGCATCGCAGGAAGGATTCGGTTCCGTCGGCCGACGCCTGCCGGCCCCAATAGCGGGAGCTGCCCTCCGATACCACCGAAGGAATATAGAGGTCGGGCCGGAATGCCTTTTTCACCTCCATGTCCCACAGCATGCTTCGTGTGAACCGGAGCGGTTCGCTGGTGCGGTAGTACCGGGCCAACACCAGGTTGATGTCAGCCGGGGCCAGCTCGATTCGGGTGTTGCGCGGGTCGGTCCATGCCCGCTCGAACTCTTCTTCGTGATTCAACATTCAGCTCAGCCACCCCCCGCCCTGCCGTGCGGATCATAGGAGAGTGGAACAAGGAGCCTTCCTGACCCTTCGGAAACAAGGACCCTGTTCCCTTTGCACGGTTTTCTACCCATTGAACATCGATGCACAGGATTGAGCCTCTTGAAAAATCCAGCAGCGGGACGGTTACTGAGAATGGCCACAAAAGGCACAAAAACACAAATTACGACTCTTGTGCTTTTTGTGACTTTTGTGCTTTTTGTGGTTAGACAGCATTTTTCGCCAAGTCGCACCCGATATTGAAAAAAGGCAGAACCTCACGTCCGCCGGAAAGATGACCTGCCCCGTTGCGAATTTTGCAAAAAGCTCTGTTGTTTCTAATGAGCACCAAACCCTGCATACGGCTTCCCGTCCCGCCGCTGTCCGTCACCCCACGGTAAACGCTTCCATCGCCGGCACCAGGATCATGCTCAGCACGATCACGACGATCGAGGTCAGGACGGTGGCGATGAGTCCGACCTTGAACATGGTCCCGAATCCAACAGCTCCGAACGAGAATGTCGTGGCCGAGGCCGGGCTGGACCAGGGAAAAACCACCGCCTGGGCCGTGCCTGCGATAATCCGGGCGAGAATGGTGGAGTTGTAGCCGAGAGCCTCCGCAATTGGGAAGAGAATCGTGGAAACCACGATCGAGGCTGCCGCTCCGCTGCCCAGTTGCGTCAACAGCACCGTAGCCAGGCCCGCAACCCAGGGCAACGCCCCGGCGGTGAGGTTGCCCGTCAGCGTGCCGGCGAGCCAATCGATCGAGCCCAGAGTGGTCAATACGTCCGCCAGCGCCATCCCGCCGAGTACCAGGAACAGCACATTCCATCCGACGCCTTTCTGAAAGTCCCTGGCCTCCAGGGTCATCTCAGCGCGCTTCGCGTCCGCCGGCAGCGCGAACAGCAGCACCATGGCCACGGGAGGGACATACCAGATCTCGAGAAACGCGATCTCGGCGACCGTGGGCAGGGTCCACAGCACCAGCATCAGAACCAGCACCAGCAGAACGTTCCTTTCGCCCCGGCTCACGGGACCCAGTTGCTCGCGTTCCTTGAGGAAGCGGGCGCGGGCATTGGGGATGGCATCCACTTCGGGCGGCAGCATGAACTTCAGGATCAGATAGCAGACCGGGAAGTGGGCCGCCGTCAGGATGACGCCGGTCGACACCCACTGTGCGAAGCTGACGCTGTAGCCGGTAAACCGGTCCAGCAGCGAGAGGGTCAGCGCATTGAAGACGATGCCCGCCGGCGTTGCCAGCCCTCCGGCCGCGGCACCGTACAGAACGGCCAGGCTCGCCGCCGCCGACATTCGCCGTGCTCCGGGCGCCACCGAATGCATGACCGACAATGCGATCGGCGTCATCATCACGATGACCGCCAGGTCGCTGACCACGGCCGACATCACCGCAGATACGACCAGGATTGCGAGTATCAAGCCGCTGCCGGAACGGGCCACTCCCGGAACGCACAGCGCGGCCAGGGCGATCCTGCGAGCCAGACCGTGCTTCTGAAAGGCGTGGCCGAAAAGCATGACGCCTACCAGGTAGGGCAGGATTACATGCCCGTAAGTGGCAGCCACATCGGACAAGCCCATCTCCGCAAAGATTGGCAGGAGCACGAATGGCAGGAAGCTGGTGACTGCCCACGGCACCGGCCTGGTCACCCACCAGGCCACGATCCAGGCATACACCCCGAGGGCGAGGTGCGCCTCGGGCGCGAGTCCGGCGAGCGGCGTAGCCCGGACGATGGCGAACGCGGCCGGCCCAGCCAGCAAGCGCAGCACGAACGCCCGCCGTTTAGCGGTCCCCATGGCCGGTCTCCGGGACTTTCACGTGGACGGTCACGATATCCGTGTCGTGGAACTGTTGATGGCGAACGGAGGAGGCAATGTGCCGCAGCAGCCGTAGCGAGACCTCCCGCTCCATCAACAGGTCGTCGGGAGTCTCGGTGAGCAGTGCGATCCTGTTCTGAAGGTTCTCCTCGCCGGAGGCTGCAACGAACTCGAGCACGGCGCCGTCGGCTTCCTTTTGCGCCTGCAGCAGCAGGCGCCGCCGTTCGCGCTTCATGTCGTCCTGATCCTCGCCGATCAGGGTCAGAATCGTTTCCTCGGTGGCGGCATCGAGGCGGTCTACCATGTTCGCCCCCCAGCCGCTACGGGACGCGAACGTCCTGAGAAACTCTCTGATCTTCGGCAGCACGGAAAGGTCGAGCTCCCCCTCGATCCGGCTGCGGCGCGGCGCGGTGGCTTCCAGAAACAGGGTCATGAGAATCGCCACGATACCCCCGGCGGTAATGCCGTTTCCCAGCAGGCCTCCCGCCAGCTCCGAAAGAAGCTCGGGGAACAGCAGGTCGTTCTGGCACCCGACTCCGACCCAGAAAGCGACACCGGAGATCATTCCCTTGCGGTGATCGATCCCGCCCCGCACGACTTCCGTCATGCCGCGCACGAAGGTCATCGCCAGCACCACCGTCAAGTAGGCGACAACAACCGGGCTGGGTATCGCCAGGATCATGGCAAGGGCCTTGGGCAGAAACGCCAGCGCCATCAGCACGCCACCGGCTGCGATTCCCACGTGGCGTGCCGCCACTCCGGTCAGCTCAATCGTCGGAGCGCTGACCGCGATGGTCTGGGTCGGCACGATCCCCGTGAGGCCGGACAGCAGCTTGCCGATGCCGTCCGCGGACACCGCACCCTCCACCGCACGGTAGTCCACGGCGCGCGGCCGGCGCCAGGATACGCGCTGGATGGCGACCGCACCCGTGATCGTCTGAATGGCGCCAATGAGAGACACGAACACGAAGGCGGGAAGAAGCTCCACGAACGCCCGACCGAGGTCCAGCCCGATACCCGGCCAGCTACCCTGTGGCAGGCCGATCCACGGAGCCCGGGCAACCAGGTCGAAGTCATAGAGACCCAACGACCCGCCAATTACCGAACCTGCAATGACCCCGGCAAGCGGAGCCCACAAACGCAGCGTCGGTCCCGCCTTCAGGGAGATGCCGCTGATGACCAGAACCGTCGCCACTGCAGTGAGCGGCGGACCCAGCGCCGTATCGTGCGGCGAGTCGGCCAGGCGACTGAATACGACCGGCAGCACGGTCGCCGGCACCAACATGTTCACGGTGCCGACGATGGTAGGCGTCAGAAGGCGCCTGAACAGGGCGAGCCGCAGCGAAATCACGATTGGAACGAGCGATGAAGCCACGACCAGAGTAGCGAGCAGCGCCGGACCGCCCTCGGTGAGGGCACTGACGCAGACCCCGATAAAGGCTCCGGCAGGGCCCATAAAGAGCAGGTATCCCGCTCCGACCCGGCCCAGACGAACGGCCTGCAGAGCCGTGCAGATACCACTGACGGCGACCGCGCCGAAAACGGCCCAGGAGAGGTAGGCGTCGGTGCCGCCGCCGGCCCGGATGACGATTGTGGGGATGAAGATGATGCTGGTTATGCCGAGAACTACCAGCTGCAGGCCGCAACCCAGAGACAAGACCGCCGGAGGATTCTCGTCGGGCTGGTAGCGTACGCTTGCAGCGCGTTGCTGGTGACCGTCACTCATGAGGCTCCCTCGGCCGGCTCACGCACGCCTTGTCGATCCTCATGACCGGAGATAGTACGAATCCCCGGTGGAGTGTTTCGTGTCCGGAGGAAGACCTGCCCGCTGCTTGCACAGGGCCGGGGGTGACTTCCTGCGGGGTTTCGCCACCAGGCAAAGCAGGCGCGCTCGCTCCGTGTCGGCTTGAGTTCGGCATCGTCCGCCGGAACCATCCCTCGGGGAGTCCCCCGAGGACCCGACGGACCGAACGGAGCTGCAACGTGGTTAACCGGGGCGTCCCGTCAACCAGTTCCATGGGCGGATGTGAGACTCGGCGAAGGTGCCCGCCCGGGCATAGGGGCTGTCGCCGACGAATGCCTGCGCCGCCTCGAGCGAGGGAGCTTCCAGCACCAGGACCAGGCCGGTGACGGTCTCGCCGCTCTCGCCGAGCGTCTGCCCGCCATGATGAACGGTCACGTCCGGATGATGGGAGGAATCGTGAAGGTAGGCGGCGAATGCATCTGCCAAACGGAGCCGTTCCTGACCCATGTCCCCCTTGTGTGTCGCAAATACTACGAAATGCATAGTGCACTCTCCTTTGGCCCGGATTACCCGCAAGACCGAACCAGCACGAGCGGGCAGCCGGCACGGCCTTTTTTTTGCGAATTATACACTTGACGCCACCAAATCTCCGCTTCCTATAATTCCGCCAGACCAAACCGGGACAGGCCAGTGGCGTGAACAGGATGCGTGGCTGCAAATTCAGACAAAAGCAACCCCGGCGCTCATGAAACTCGTCAGCTACCTCCTGTCGGAAGAGACCCGGCTCGGCGCGCTCGGCAAATCGGGCGATCTGATCATTGATCTGAGCCGCGCCCATCGGGAACTGATGGGGGGCAGCCGAGGCCCGGTCAGGGGGCGCCACAGCTCGCGGCTTCTGCCGACGCGGATGATCGAGTTCCTCGAAGGCGGCGCGGAAGCATTGCGGACAGCGAGGGAAGCGCTCGCATACGTCGAGGAACAACTGCCTGGCGCGAAGGAGGAGTATCTACGGCGGCGCATGCTGCTACCGCTCGCACCCACGCAGCTTCTGGCGCCGGTTCCCCGCCCTCCCAAGCTGATTGCGGCGTGGGTCAACTACGAAGAACACGGCAAGGAGGCCACCGTAAAGGCGCCGCGGAACGCGCCGCTGTTCTTCACCAAGTGGTCGACCGCAGTCATCGGCCCCGGCCAGCCCATTGTCCTGCCGCGCATCAGTCGGAAGGTGGACTACGAGGCAGAACTGGCGCTGGTGATCGGCGTCCGAGGAAAGAACATTCCGGCGGAAAATGCCTACGATCACATCGCCGGCTATACGATTCTGAACGACGTGAGCGCACGGGATTATTCGCTGCGCGTTCTGTTTGGGAATCCGGGGCCCTACGACATCCAGAAATCGTTCGACTCCTTCTCGCCAATGGGGCCGTGCCTGGTGACGCCCGATGAAATCCCCGACCCCCACGCGCTGGGCATTCGGCTCCGTATCGGGGACGAGGTCTTGCAGAACGACACCACCGGGTCGATGATCCACCGCATTCCGGCGATCATCGCCTATCTGTCCTCCATCGCCACCCTCGAACCGGGCGACGTGATCGCCACCGGCACTCCCTCGGGCGTAGGTTTCACACGCACGCCGCCGCGCTGGCTGCAACCGGGGGAAACCGTCCGCATCGAGATCGATGCCATTGGAGTGTTGGAGAACCCCGTGGTTGCGGAATCCGGGACACAATCGTAAACGACCGCCCTCAAACCTGGTGTCCCATCTCTTCGCGGTCTGGCCCGGATCAAGGGCCGAGGTTACCTGCCATTGGCGATTAGCTCCTCCCCCATGGCCTGTCGGGAGTATGACCAAGTCCGGTCGAACCGGTTTTCCAGATCAATGAACATCGATGTGAATCAAAAATCTGCCCATGCTCGGCTTTGAATCGGTTTCCAGCCACTAGGCGCCGGCATTTGTTTCAGATGAGTGCCGCCCCCGCCCTGCCGGGCAGATCATACATAGTAAAACAAGGACCTGTTACGAACCTCGGAGACTGGGGCCCCATCGGGACGCCGCGATTGCCCCCCACCGGTTCGACTGCGGGCGGAGCCCTTGTCTCACCGACTCCCCCTCAAGGGGGGAGTGATTGAGGCCAGCACAAGGCTTCCAGTAGAACTCCATCACTCCCCCCTTGAGGGGGAGTCGCAGAAGCCGAGCCGCAAGCGAAGGCTGATGCGGAGGGGGGCATACGCGACGCCGCAAACCCGCGGCTTCCTGAGTTACGGCGTTTGTTTCAAGTAAGCAGCTCGCTTTTTCCACTCGGCTCCTGTTGAGGTACGAGACCAACCGGGGTAGAATAGCTGGCCGATCGACTTTCCTCCCTCGATTCTTCTTCCCGCCGTCAAGTCTCCCATTGGATCCGGAGCGACCGCGCTCGTGCGCGTCGCCCGGTCCCGCTCCGAATCCGGTGGAACCCGACCTCAACCATGGCTTCCAAGGGACGCGTTTCCGAAAAATGGGTCAGCGGCTGGCCGAAGTCGGAGCAGCCCCGGCAACGTCTCCTGACCCGTGGCGCCGATGCCCTCAGCGACGCGGAACTGCTGGCCATCTTCCTGCGGGTCGGGATCAAGGGGACCAGCGTGCTCGACCTTTCCCGCCAACTTCTCCAAGGCTTCGGCGGGTTTCGCGGCCTGCTGAAGGCCAGCCAGCAGGAGCTGGGCGGCATCAAGGGCCTGGGCGAGGCCAAGGTGGCCACCCTGAAAGCGCTGGCGGCCGTGACCGTGCGCTACATGGCCGAGGAAATGCAGCGGGGGCCCTTCATCGGGCACTCCCGGGATGTCCAGCGGCTGCTTTGCGGGCGCTTCCGGGATCGCGACCGGGAGACCTTCGCCGTGGTCTTTCTGGATACCAGGCACCACGTCCTGGCCGTGGAAGAGATGTTCCAGGGAACCCTCAACAGCGCCACCGTGTTTCCGAGGGAAATCGTCAGGAGGGCCCTGCAGTTGAATGCCGCCGCCATGGTGGCCGTCCACAACCATCCCTCGGGCAACCCCTCGCCCAGCCCGGACGACCGCCAGGTAACCCGAGAGCTGCAGCGGGCCTGCGGCCTGATGGACATCTCGTTGCTCGATCACATCGTCATCGGCGGCAACGACTGCTTCAGCTTTGCCGAGCACCGCCTGCTGTGAGGGGGTGGGGAGCCACCTCTTTCTCCCGCCTCCGGACCAAGCTATAATCCAGGGGATTTCGGGACCGGACCGCAAAAACATGAAACCATTTCAACCCCACCGCAAGCCGGCTATTCCCAAGCGCTTTCCGCCACTGATCCTATGGGCCTTGCCGCTGGGAGCCTTCCTCCTCTGGTGCCTGATCTCTCTCTGGCTGGGCCGCTGGGAGGGACAGCCGCCCGAGGTGAGCCTGGACCGCGACTTTACCGCCCTGGGAAAGAACCCCTCTCTGGTGCTCGAAGTCGAGGACGCCCAGTCCGGATTGAAGCAGCTCTCGGCAGTGCTGGAGGTGGAGGACCAGTCCTTTACGCTGGTCGACCGGAGCTACCCGGGGCCGCGGCTGCTCTTCTTCCAGCGGAGCGGCGCTCAATCCTCGGCTCGCTTCGACCTGGGCGAGATGATCGCCGCCAGTTACGAGATTCGGGAAGGGCCCGCCCGGCTGTCGGTTACCGCCCGAGACCACTCCTACCGCCGGTTCTTCGGAGGGAACCGGGCTCGGGTGCAACGGGATTTCACCTTCGACATCCTTCCCCCCACCGTCCAGCCGCTGTCCGGGCAGCATTACATCACTCAAGGGGGCTCGGCCTGCATTCTCTACCGGGTGGGAGAAGACACCGAGGTTTCAGGGATCCGGGTGGGTCCCGACTTCTTTCCCGGATACGCGGCCGACCCCGACGGAGACAAGCAGGTTCGATTCTGTATTTTCGGATATCGCTACGACCTGGGACCCGATCCGGAAATGAAGCTGGTGGCCGTGGACGCGGCCGGGAATCGGTCGGAGGCCCGCTTCCAGTACAAGCTCTTTCCCAAGAGGTTTCGGCAGCGCACCATACGGCTCAGCCCGGCCTTCCTGCAACAGGTGGTTCCGGCGATCCTCAATCAGAACCCGGAGCTCTCCAGCCAGGGCGACCTGGTGAAGGATTTCCTCCAGATCAACGACGGTCTCCGGCAGGCCAACCACGAGACCATCAAGCAGCTGTCGAGCCAGTCCGGCCCGCGGTTTCTCTGGACCGAGGCCTTTGCCCAGCTCAGCCGGTCCAAGGTGGAGTCCCTGTTCGCCGATCATCGCACCTACCTCTACGAGGGCCGGGAAATCGACCGCCAGGACCATGTCGGCTTCGACCTGTCGGTGGTCAAGCACTACCCCATCGAAGCCTCCAACGACGGGGTGGTGCGCTACGCGGAGCTGCTGGGAATCTATGGGAACACCATCCTGTTGGACCACGGCTGCGGGCTGTTCTCCCTCTATGGACACCTCAGCTCCATCGCCGTACAGGCCGGCGACCGGGTCAGCAAGGGCCAGGTTCTGGGCCGCAGCGGCGCCACCGGACTGGCGGCCGGCGACCATCTCCATTTCGGTCTCTTCCTGCACGGAATCCCCGTAAACCCCACCGAGTGGTGGGACCCCAAATGGGTTCGGGAGCGGGTTCTGGACAGAATCGGGGAGCACCAGGGCGGAAGCGTGGCTGCCGGGTCCTGAAGGGGCCATGCCCGAAACAACCGATTTTTCTCCACATAGGCCACATGGAGAAGTCCATGAAGGCGAACGACGAACCACGAATGGACACGAATGAACACCAATAAGCGGATTGACGACTGGAGCCTTTTGCAAATTCGTCAGCGAGACGTTTTCCGGGAATGGCCACAAAAGGCACAAAAACATAATTTGTGACTGTTGTGCTTTTTGTGGTTAGACAGCCTTTTTCACCAGGTCGCACCCGATATTGAAAAGGCAGTACCCCAGCGCTTCCCTATCCGATCGGAAAGGAACCAACCATGAAGGCGACTCGCGATTTTCTGAAAAAGCTCGGTCTCCCCTCGAGCGACGGCTACTCCCTCCCAAGCACGTCCAAGCGTTTTCCCGATGGGGCTCAGTATCGCTTTGAAATACCCAGCGTCGAGGGCCCTCGCTGCCTGCAGGCGGTCATCGAGGAAGCCGAGCGCTACCGGCTCACCATCCATCGGGTCAGCCAGGGCAGCGGGATCATGCTGATGACCGACGACGAGATCAAGGACATGCTGAAGATGGCCCGGGACCGGCAGATGGAGGTGAGCCTGTTCGTGGGACCGCGAGCCACCTTCGATATCGGAGCTCAGCCCCTGACGGCCGCGGGCAAGAACATCGGGTTGGGCTTGAGGGGGATGGACCAGGTGGTCTATGCCGTGGAGGACATCAAGCGGGGTTGCGAACTGGGACTGCGGGGCATCCTGGTCGCCGACCTGGGGCTGCTGTGGCTGGTGAATCAACTGAAACAGTCGGGAGAGTTGCCCGCCAACCTGGTGGTCAAGATCTCGGTCCAGCTCAGCGCCACCAATCCGATTTCCGTCAGGATCCTGGAAGATTTCGGAGGCAACACCTTCAACGTGTCCTCCGACCTGCCCCTGCCGCTGTTGGCCTCCATCCGGGAAGCGGTCTCCCTGCCGCTGGACCTCTACGTGGAGACTCCCGACAACTTCGGGGGGTTCGTCCGCCACTTCGAGATTCCCGAATTCATCCGGCTGCTCTCCCCCGTCTATGTCAAGCTGGGGCTGCGCAACGCCCCCGACATCTACCCCAGCGGCACCCACATAGATCCCACCGCCATCGCCCTTACCCGGGAACGCGTCCGCCGGGCCCGCATCGCGGCCGACCTGATCGAGCGCTACTACCCGGAGGCGGCCATGTCCCAGCCGGGCGCGGCCGACCTGGCCATTCCGGAGATATGATGGCGCCATGGGTCTTCGGGTCACGGCTTCCACTCTTGCATACCGCTTGATCCGCGCGTTCCAACCCTGAGGTGCAACTTGCGTTACACGAGAAACTCTACACCCGTTGAGAATCGTTGGAGTCGGTACGCGGTTTCGGCCGCAATACTGGTCCCCTGCCTGCTGGCCGCCACCGCAGCCGGCGCCCAGGACAACCACCGCGGCGCCTATGTCGGCCTCAACCTGGGTCTGACCAGCTCGGCTCGGCTGGACTCGTCCCTCTCGGCGGTGACCAACCCGACCAAGTGTGACAGGCTGCTCTATGACGATCCGGCTCTGGTGCCGAGCAGCGCCCCGGAATGCACGGATACGACGCTGCGTCAACTCTCCTCGAACGGCTTCTCGCCCGGCCTGGGATTCACGGGCGGCCTCAGCGCCGGTTATGCCTTCGGCCGGCCGCGCATCGAGTTCGAGTACCGGGCCCGGACCCAGGGCGGCGACGTGTCCCCGCTCATCGAATCCACCACCAACCAGGCCGTGGTCAGCAAAGCCCTCGAATGGAGCCCGGTGTCCCCCCCAACCGAGTCGATCTCCAACTACCGCGTCCACCAGGTCTTCGCCAACCTGTACTTCGACTTCCCCAATGACTCGCGCTGGACACCCTTCCTGGGCGCCGGCGCCGGCATGGCACGCACCGACCTGCGCTACACCCGGCGCCTGGTCCGCAAGACGCTTGACCAGGGGTATCAGGACGTGGACCCCCCACTCACCCTCGCCGACCGGCCGGCAGCGGCCGCCGGCACGGTCAGCCTGCTGCAACCGGATCTCAGCGCCACGCTCCCCGGCTTTCAGGTCCTGGGTGGCCTGGACTACGCGTTGGGCCAACGCACTTCCATCGGGCTCAACGCCCACTGGTCCCGCTTCGGGGAGCTGGCTCAGGATGTGGTGTGGTCCATCATCCGCAGCCACGAGCCGGTGCGGGCGGACGGAACCACGCCGTTCTCGGGAACGGTCAGGGTGCACAGCTTCCAGTATTGGGGGGTGACGCTGGGACTGAAGTACCGCTTCTGAGCGGCAGGGTGAATGGCTGGCGCGGGCCGAGCCGGCTTCTTGCCGGGACCCGCCTCCAGCAACCGCGCTTCCGTCCAACCGGCTTCAATCCAGGTAGTAGCCCGCGCCGATGAGCACCGGAACTCCGAAGGAGGTAACCCTCTTGAGGAAGGTCACCTTGCGCTGCCACTGGCCGGTGGCAGGATTCCGGGTGGAGTAGTAGAGGAATGACTCACCGAAAGCATCGGCAACTCCCAGAACATTCCGCCCGCCGAAGCTGTCGACATAATTGGAAGACAACTCGGACCCGATCCAGGAATCCCCCGGGGAGCCGCTGAAGAAGGTGTAGCCGTAAGTATCCAGGCCGAACAGGTAGATGGAGCCGCTGCGCCAGCGGGGATCGTTGGCCAGGCTGGTCGAGGCGAAATAACCCCTCGAATCCAGATCCATGGCGGCGCAGCGAACAAACTCCTGCAACCGCGCCTCCGACGGATCGGAGTCGAGCATGGCGGCGTTGACCTCCTCGATCCGGCAGGTGCCGGGCAGGTCACGCCGGTAAACGCCTACGCCAATGGCAGCCGAGTTACCCATCCAGTCGATGCTCTTGATGTAGGTCGCCTTGGGCTCGTCCCTGCCCGTAGCCGGATTGAGGAAGGAGTAGTAGATGAAGCCCTCGCCGAATCCGCTCGCGATGCGGTGCTGCTCCTTGTAGTAGTCGTTGCCGTAGACATCGATCAACAGCCCAAGCGAGCCCCCTTCCCTTTCCCGGGCCGGCGGAAAGACGAACAATTGTGCCTGGTCGCTCAACGGTGTGACTTCGGAGACGAAGACATAGGTCGGGCCGCTCTTCCAGCGTTCGTCCTCGTTGAAGGCCCTGCGAGCCTCCTCGAAGCCCACCTCATGGACATACTCGTAGGCGCACTGGGTCAGAGTCTTGGCGTCCTGCAAGGTCCGAACGGCGCCGGCCACGATGGAACGGTCCGCGCAGGTATCCTCGGTAGCCAGGGCCGGAGAGACGAGGAAGAAGAACAAGGGGACAAGAAAGGAACGACAATGCGGTTTTTTCATGCCCCTAGTTTACCGCATCATGATCGTGCCGTACACCCACTAAGGTGCATCCTGTCCCACATTTCTCAGCGGCTTCCCGGAAGCCTTCAAACTCCGGCGGTTTGGTGGTAGACTGCGTAGGCATCAGGCTGTCCTGGAGGAATCAGGTCAAACCCTTTCCCAGCAGTATTTTACAGGATTTCCGGGACCGATGCCGCCTACCCGGGGGGAGACATTCGGGTGAACCCATGTCGATCCGTGCCGGCGGACCCATGACTGAAAGCCATTGAAACCGCACGCCAATCTCTCAAGGATGCCGGGTCGCATCCTTCCGCTGCTCTTGTTGGGGCTGCTTGGCCCCCAGTCTGTTGCCGGTCAACAGACTTTCCCCTGGAAACTGCCGGCGGGCGTACCGGCGCCTCGGGTGCCGGCAGACTCGCCGATGACACAGGAGCGGGTGGAGCTGGGCCGGCACCTCTTTTACGACACGCGGCTCTCGGGCAACGGGACCCAGTCCTGCGCCACCTGCCACCGGCAGGAGCTGGCCTTTACGGACGGACGGGCATCAGCGGTCGGTTCCACCGGAGAAACCCATCCCCGGAGCGCCATGTCGCTCATCAATGCGGCCTACCGCGACGCCCTGACCTGGGCCAACCCGTCGCTGACGACCTTCGAAGAGCAGATTCTCGTGCCCCTGCTGGGAGCAGAGCCTGTGGAGCTGGGCCTGGCCGGACAGGAGGAGCGAGTCTACGCCGAGCTGGCACGGGACCCGGTGTATCGGCAACTCTTCGCGTCGTCGTTTCCCGAAGAGGACTCTCCCGTCAACAGGTCCAATATCGTGATGGCGCTGGCCTCGTTTCTGCGCGCGATCGTCTCGTTCCGGTCGCCCTTTGACCGGTATCGCTTCGACGGGGAGGCCTCCGCCCTGTCGGTGGCGGCCCAACGAGGGATGAATCTGTTCTTCTCCACCCGGACCCGTTGCGCCGGCTGTCACATGGGCCACAATGTGTCCATCGATTTGGGATTGAATCTGGACGGCGGGTCCAAGACCGCCTCCAGCCCGCCGGATTCCCCGCCGGTATTCATGTTCCACAATACCGGCCTCTACAACCTTCCGGGTCCGATCGTCTACCCCGCCGATAACACGGGCCTCCACCGGCACACGGGCGAGATTGCAGACGTCGGGAAGTTTCGAATCCCCTCCCTGCGCAACATTGCCGTCACCGCTCCCTACATGCACGACGGCAGCATTCGAACGCTCGAGGAGGTGCTCGATCACTATGTAGCCGGCGGCCGCGCCCCCAATCCTCAGCAGAGCAAATCCATCGAGCCTCTGAAACTCAGCGAGGCCGATCGGCGCAATCTGATTGCTTTCCTGGAGAGCCTGACCGATCGGCAGGCTCTGCAGGACCCTCGCTGGAGCAATCCGTGGACGGAAAGAGGCCAAGGACAAAGAGCCCGATTCCCTGCCCTACCGGGGGAGTTTGGACCTACCGATGCATTGCTGAATTGGAGTAACTAACAAGTAAAGGTGACGCCATGACATTCAAGTTCATTTTTGCCGGAAGCTGGTTTGTGCTGTTGCTGGTTGCTTCCACGCTGGCAGCTCAGCCGGGCCCGGTCTGCGACAACTGGAACACGCGGGAATATTTCCTGGCAGCGACGGTCGAGGACGTAACCTCCTGTCTTGAAGCCGGCAGCGAGGTCGGAGCGCAGACGGAAAGTGGCCGCACGCCTCTGCACTTCGCGGCCTGGAACAGCAAGAATCCGGTGGTGGTCAAGACACTGCTGAAGGCGGGAGCAAAACCGGACGCTCTTAGCAAGAATGGCAATACCGCTCTGATACTGGCGGCCTGGGGGAACGGTAATCCGCAAGTGTTGGAAGCGTTGCTCGAGGGCGGGGCCGATCCGAACGTCCGGAACAAATCCGGCAACACGCCGCTGCACGATGCGGCTCGGGCAAACAGGAATCCAGCAGTCACAAGGGTGCTGCTTGTGGCCGGGGCAAACCCCAATGCTCAGGACAACAAGGGCCGTACGCCCTTGCATCAGGCGGCTGCCAGCGGCAAGATTCCAGCGGTGATCGACGTCCTGCTCGATGCCGGAGCCGACCCCAATGCGCGGGATGCGGAGGGCAAGACTCCCTGGGACCTGGCCCAGGCCAACGAGGCGCTCAAGCGAACCAGGACCTATATTCGCCTTCACACGGCTCAGTTCGAGTCGTCAAACTGAGGCGCTCAGGGCCGGTGACAGGCTGGACGCGCTCCTGCAGGAATTCACGGCGGCACTGAAGGAACCCGGTGTGGCCACGCGTCGCAGCCTGGCAGCCCGGCGTCGCCCTCCCACCGCATCAGCCTTCGCCTGTCGGCGCTGCTTTGCGGCGTCGCGATTGCCCCCCTCCCCATCAGCCTTCGCCTGCGGCTCGGCTTCTGCGACTCCCCCTCCAGGGGGGAGTGATAGAGTTCTGCTGGAAGCCTTGTGCTGGCCTCAATCACTCCCCCCTGGAGGGGGAGTCGGTGAGACAAGGGCTCCGCCCGCAGTCGAACCGGTGGGGGGGACGGAACCGGAGAAAAGCGTCGGCCATCTGTGCACCGTCAAGCCCTCTTTCCGCGAAGCCGGCCCTCAGCGCCTCGACCGCGGAGGAATCGACAAGCACCCGCGGATTTTGCCTGATGGCCTCGAACCGCCCCTGGCCAAGCGCGGCTCTGACGGATTCCGAGACGGTTTCTTCCAACCTGGATGAGAAGCTCGCCGTCAACACCACCCCCAACACGGCCAGACCCAGCGTGCCGCTGAACAATCTGGAGAACTGAAGCGCCGAAGTTGCGCTGCCGACCAGCCGGAACCGCACCGAGTTCTGGACGGCCAGGTTGCAGGTGGACATGGTGCCGCCCAGTCCCAGCCCCGTCAGTGAGACGTAGGCCACCGCCCGGGCAAAGCTCGTAGTTTCGTTCATGGTGGAGATGAGATAGATGCCCACCGCCATGGCGCCCGAGGAAATCAGGGCCTGCCTGCGATAGCCCTCACCGGTTTGGGAAAGTCGCCGCCCGGACACGATGGCGCCGATAACCATTCCAAGCATCATGGGGGTTAGCAAACCGCCGCTTCCGGTCGCGGTCGAGCCCAGCACTCCCTGGAAAAACAGCGGCGTGAAAAGCGCTGTGCTGTGCAATCCAAAACCGGTCAGGACGGTGATCATCACGGAAACCGCCACCGCCCGGTTTCTGTAAATCTCCAGGGGCATGATGGGAGAATCCGACCTCGACTCGATCACCAGGAAGATCACAGCCATTGCCAGCCCGAAACCCAGCAGTCCGCCGACCTGAAGCGAATCCCATGGGTAGTGAACGCCTCCACGGGAAAGCGCGATCATCAGGGAGGCCACCGCCAGTGCCAGGGTCACCATTCCGGCGTAGTCCAGCTTTCGTTCTTCGACCCTGGGCGCGACTTGGGGAAATGTCCGGGCAAGCAACCACAACACCGGAATTCCGGCCGGCACATTCATCAGAAAGACCCAGTTCCAGGAAAAGTTGTCGGTGATGAAACCTGCCAACGGCGGTCCGATCACCGAAGACATGCCGTAGACAAGACCGATCCAACCTATGTACCTGCCCCGTTCTCCCGGTGGAAACAGGTCGGCGGCGGCAGCGAAACTGTTGGCCATGAGGATTCCGCCACCCACGCCCATGACCGCCCGGGCAGCAATGAGCTGGTTCATGGACTGGCTCAGGCCGGCCGGAATCGAGCCGATCATGAAAATCGCCAGGCCCAGGATGAAAAAAATCCTGCGTCCGAAAATATCGGCCAATCTGCCCGCGATGGGAATCGCTATGGCGGAGGCAATCAGGTATGCGGTCGAAGCCCAGGTGTAGCGGTCGAAACCGCCCAGGTCGGCAACGATGCGCGGCATGGCAGTGGCGATGTTGATCTGGCTCACCGCAGCCAGAAACATGGCCAGCATCACCCCGGTCATCGTCAACAAGAGCTGTTTCCCGGAAAGTTGCAGGGAGCCTCCCGCCGCCGATGGATCGGGAGCGACTCTCGTTCCGTGTTTTGGATCCCGGTTCAATGGCATCGTCCTGCCTCACGCCTGTCAATCCGGTTCATGTAGCGACACTGGCCGTTTGAGTTCCGTGAACTAAAATACACATTGTTCCGAGAAACACACTGTACGGTAACTGGAGGCCACCGCATCCGCCAGGTATCATGATATGATGAGGAGGTTTTTCCCGGATGTCTTATTCAGATGGAGGTACGTAGGTTTGACTCCGGCGACGGCCGGTGGCGACATGAACGTTCGGGATGCCGAACACCAAAACCCACCTGATCGGAGCGACCAGGGCTTTTGCAAGCTTTAGGACACTCCAGAAGGCAGGATCTCCCACTGAGACATTCACGTCCGGAATCCTAGCTAGGAGAGGGTCGCCCGACCGGCACCTGCATCCCATTCCGTGATGGGACCAGTGATTGTGCCCTAACCTTCAAGCAATTCGAATTCGAAAGGAGCAACACCATGGCAGCTCAAATCAAGTGGAGCCGTCGAGAGGGCATACTGATTGCCGCACCGATCGGTCGTATCGATGGAAACAACTACATTGAAGTCCAGAATGCCCTGGAAACCGGAATCGATCCCGACGAACGCGCCATGATCCTGGACTTTGCCCAATTGGGCTACATCAGCAGCGCCGGTCTGCGCGTTTGCCTGATCATCGCCAAGAAATTCAACCCGGCCGGCAAGGCCTTCGGGATCTGCAATCTCTCCGAATCGATCCGAGAGATTGTCACCGTGAGCGGCTTTCACGGGATCATGTCGATTTACGATTCGCAAAGCGCGGCCATCGAAGCCATCACCGGGAAGGCCGACGTCGGCGGGGATGAGGCAGCAGCACAAGCATCCTCGACCATACCGATGCGCGACTCTGTCGATTTCGACATCATCGGCGAAAACATCCAGCACATCGCCAACTTCACCATCGAGAAATACGAGTACCAGAATGACCGCACTCTTACGCTCAAGGAGCGGGAGGCGGTGGTTGCGGGAATCACCAATGCCCTGTGGCAGTATATTGAGCGCTTGAAGACCCGGCGCAAGCAGCTTCTGACGGAAATGTTCAAATCCGCCGAAACAGTTCTCGAACGGGTCGTCGCAAAATCGTGAAAATGACGCCCATAGCGGCCACGGCGGGATAGTCTGCCAGGATGCAGATCTGGTTGAAATCCCGTGGCCGCGCTCTTGCCAGGCTGTCCGGGGATCCTGTTTGCGGTTCGGACCGTATGGCCGGCATGGACTTGCCCGGCGCAGCCTGCAGACCGCAAGACCGCACTATCGACACAAGTCAGAGGTTTCCTTCCTCGACCCGACGACCCCGTCAACCATTCCGGCTCGGCAGAACTACAGGGCGGATTTCCGAATGTCCCTGTGAGTCAGAAAGTCGCGATAACGCGCAAAGGCGGCGTTGATGTCCTCGCGCGTCAGACCGTAGTCCCCCAGGTCGTAGCGATGCCGTGGCTCACTGCGGCGGCGCTCCGCTTGCCGGAACAGCCAGTCGTCCATTGTGTTGATCGTCCCTCGATCGAGCGGCCAGTTGAACCGCTCATAGATTGTGTGGACGACCGCCATGGGATCCTCCACCAGATCGACGTAGTTCACGTCAAACCAGCGGTGCTCCAGTTCGGAATGGCTTTCCCGGAATTGAACGGCCCTGTCCATCATGCCGCTCATGAAGGCCAACTGCTCGGCGCCGAACTCGTTCGCAGGCAGGGGCTCACTGGAAAGGGAACGTACCCGCTCCACCAGGCTGTTCCAGGATCCCATGAACTGCGAGGGCTCGCGGTGGGTCTGGATGAACAGGGCATCCGGGTAGGTCTCGATGAGGGTTTCCAGTTCCATGAGGTGAAAAGGCATCTTGAGTAGCCATTGGCCCTGGCGCCCGGGCTCTCGCTGCCGCCGCTGCCAGGCGAAATGCTGCAGGGTGCGGCGATGGTAGGCGTAAGCCTCTCCGGAACCGTTGGCGTTCAGCCACCGGCCATATTCCGGCACGTGGAATCGAGAGGTCGTGACCCATGCCGAGAAGGCCATCCTGAAGATCGGGAAATCCTCTTCCGGTTCGTCGACGTTGAAATCGTGAATGCCCTCCAAGACCTTGAAGATGTCGGATGCCCGCAGCGCTTCCTCGGTTCGCGCCCGGCGAGGGTCCTCGGGTGTGCCCGCAACCGTAGCGTACTCATCTGTCGAGAGGACCGGCTCGGCGTACTCGTATAGCCGCAACGTCCAAAACCGCCTGTCGCGAGACATCAGCCGGTGCAGGTAGGTCGTGCCGGTGCGGTTGATGCCGACGATGAACACCGGCCGCGGGATCGGTTCCCCTTCGATCTCGGGGTGCTGCCGCCGTTCGCGGGCCAACCGTGCGTTGTTGCGCAAGAAACGGTTCATTTCAAAGGCGACGTCGCCAATCCTATCCTCCAACAGTCGCGCATCCGGTGAGTTCAGAGCTCCGACCAGTTGCTGCAGACCCTGACGCATCCACTCCGGACAGGCCGAGTCGAAGGGAACGCCCTCGTCAGCGGCGTAGCGCTCGGCCCGGGACGTCAGGCAGTCGAAGTCCAAACGGGTTTGCGGAACCCGATACGGCCAGTCTTCCCGGTGGTCCCTGACCCACTGTCCAGTGCGTCTCAGCTTGGTCAACATGCCCAGCCACCTGATCGGGCGCGAGCTGTCCTCGCGGATGGCGCGGTCGCAAATGGGCAGCCTGTCCTTCGGCTTGTTTTTGCTGAACCAGTACTTCCCCAAATGATCGAACACCGCCCAGTGGCCATGGAGCGGGGAATTCTTGCCGCGCGCCTGGCAGGCGCGCTTGAACGCCTCGTAGGGAACCTCGGGCCAATAGAGCCCGAAATCGGCAGGTTCCAGGTCGTAGTGATCCAACTGCGGGTTGCAGCAATGGTAGATCGTGAAACGACGTTGGGGATTCAGAGAAATGGCCGTACAGGCTTCGCTCAGCGCATCCACCGCTTCGTTGCTGGATCGAAAGGTGAATTCCTCGGGCAACGTTTCGGAATCGACCACCGCGGCAAACAGGCGCACGCTGAGATCCTGCTCCGGGGTATATCCCTCGCTGGACAAACCGGTTTGCGGCAGCCGAAAAATCGCCAGCGGCATACCGGCCTGTTGCGCGAACAGGAGTACCTGCTCGGATGTCAGTTTGCTCCACGGGTAGCCGAGAAATCCCAGCGGGAACATTCTCTTCATGCTTTGGAGATCCGGTTGCATCTGGTGGTCGATGCGGCTGTCTTTGAATTCATTTGCGAAGCTGCAGAAATACTGGGGGAACACACCCATGGTCGAGGCGTAGAACAGGTGCTTGAAGCGTTTGCGCAAGCACAATTCGAGCACGTTGCGGGTGCTGAACGTATTGACCTTGCGTATGGCGAGATAGGACGACACAAGATCGATGGAGGCCGCAAGATGATAGGCGGCATCAATCCGCCGGCAAAGGGCATCAAAATCCGCTTCGCTCAAGCCGAATCGCGTCTCGGCGACGTCACCGACTGCGACGCGTATGCGCGGCGCGAAGGATTCGTCCCAGATGCCGGCCCGCTCGAGGGCGGCGCGTATGCGTCCGAAACCGTGCTCGACGCTTTTGGCCCGGACAATGCAATGCACCAGCAGCTCGGGGTTCTGTCTCAAGAGGTCGCGCAGGAAGAAACGACCGATGAAGCCGGTAGCCCCGGTCAAGAATACCTCCCTGAAATCACTCGGAGAAACGGCGGCAGCCGGCGCCTCCCGGCTGACTGTCTCATGAACGAATCGACGCAGGGTATCGACGTCCTTCTGACAATGCCGCGGCAAATTGCCATCGAGCGGCGCCACCCTCGTGTCGGCGGCGGTTCTTTCAGGCATGTATTCTTTCCCTCCCTGAATATTGGAGACCCGGAACGGTGCCTTACATCGCTGCCGAGTGTGTGAACCGGTCTCCCTGGGCGCTCACGGCGGACCGGAACAACGCCAGGGCATCATCGATTCCATCGCCCAGGTAGCGGAATTCATCGGGTATCGACGCATGGCGCACACCGGTTTGTGCGATCAAGGCGTGCTTCTGTTTCTCGATTCCTTCCACATCCCGAACATCGTTCGAAACGGATTCCTTGAACCTCTCCAACTCGGTCGCCAAATACTGCTTGAAGTCGCCGATGGCAATCTGCTGACTGGTGATTCTTTCAAAGTGGTAGCCCAGCGCAGCCAGGCGGATCGCCTCCGGGAGCAAGCCGGGATGGTCCCTGGAGACCTTGGCGATGAACTTGGTATAGGCCGGGATCTGCTCGGCGGAAAGTTGTCGGCGAACAGACATGATGGCCAAAAAAAGCGCGTTCCTGCTCATCGGTTTCAGCAGATGCGGGATGGGCCTGAGGTGTTCGAGCAACGTCAGGCAGCGCATGAAGTATTTCTCGAGAGTCGGGTCATAGATGGTGGTGATGACGCGGCGGTATCCCTCCATCAATGTCTCGATATCCATCTCCGGCTTGAAGTTGAGGGCGACGTTGACACTGGTCAGGTTCAGGACGCCGTCGGCGCTGCTTCCGAAGGACTCGTCCAATAGCCGGTTCTCCCTTTTGAGGCGATCATACAGATTCGTGTCTTTCAGAGCGTTCAACAATCCGACCATGGCCATGGGAATGCCGACTCCCTGTATAAAATCGATCTGGGCATCGAAGGCGCCCTCGTCATCATCATCCAGACCCAGGATGAATCCTCCATCGACCCGCATCCCTTTCCGTTGGATCTTGCGAACGCAGTTGAAAAGATAGTTCTCTTCCCGCTTGCTGACGTTCTGCGGTTTCTTCATCTTGCGCAACGCCTTGGGATTGGGCGTTTCGATACCCAGAAACACGGAATTGAAACCCGCTTCAATCATGCCGTCCATCAATTCATCCAAACGGGCCAGGTTCACGCTGGCTTCGGTGAACAGGGAAAACGGATAGCCACGGGCTTTCTGCCACTCGGCAATGGCACACACCAACTTCATCGCTTCTCGCTTGTTGCCGATGAAATTGTCGTCAACCAGGAAAACATGGCTGCGCCAGCCCAGTCGATACAGCAGTTCGAATTCGTCCAGCACCTGATCCGGCAACTTTGTCCGGGCCACGCGACCGTAGAGCTTGGTAATATCGCAGAATTCACAGTCGAACGGGCATCCACGGGAGAACTGTATGGACATGGAGTAGTAGGCCTTCATGTCGATGAGGTCGAAGCGCGGAACAGGTGTCCTGGTCACATCCGGTTTTCGCGGCTCGCGGTAGATGGCTCTGGCCGTGCCGTTTTCCAGGTCCCGCAGAAAATCGACAAAGGTCTCCTCGGCCTCATCCAGCACAAAATGGTCTACACCGCCGATCTCGCCATGATAGGTGGTGGGATAGGGACCTCCGGCCACCACGGGGATGCCGGCCCGGTTGCATCGCTGCGTTACGGTGTGCAGGGATTCCCGCTGGACAACCATGGTGGAAGTAAACACCAGGTCCGCCCACTCCAGATCGGCATCCTCCAAGGGAGCCACGTTCATATCCACGACGCGCAGGTTGTATTTCAGGGGAAACATGGCGGCGACGGTCAGCAGACCCAGAGGAGGAAAGGCAGCCTTGATGCGGAAGATCTCCAGCGCAAAATTGACTCCCCAGTAGGAAGGAGGATATTCGGGATACACCAGAAGCGCGTTCGGCATGTCAAGCCTCATTGGCTGTCGCGCAAGATTCAGAGCTTTCTTCTACACCGCCGCCGAGCGGGCGAGGCGGTCCGCCTGAGCATTCACAGAGACCCGAAAGGACTGCAACGCAGACTCGATTCCATCTCCATAGTATCGAAAGTCTTCCGGAATCAATTGGTTGCGCGCCTGAGCTCGCACGAACAACTCCTGCCTCCGAGCTCGGATCTCCTCCACTTCCTGAACGGAACTTGAAGAGGTTTCCCTGAAAATTTCCGCCTCGGCTTCCAAAAATACCTTGAAGTCGTGGATTGCCATCTGCTGGCGGGTGACCTTTTCAAAATGGTAGCCCAATGAGGCCAGGCGAATCGCCTCCGGGAGCATTCGGGGATGGTCCTTGGAAACGCTGGCGATAAACCTCATATAGGCAGGGACTTGCTTGGCGGAAAGCTGCCGGCGCAGGCCCATCATGTTCGCATAAAGCGCGATCTTGCTCTGAGGTTTGTGCAAGTGCGGAATGGGTGTGAGGTGCTCGAAGAACGTCAGGCAACGCTCGAAGTAGTTCTCCAGAGTCGGGTCGTAGACGCTGGCGGTCACGCGCCGGTATCCCTCGATCAACGCTTCGGGATCCATCTCCGGCACGAAGTTGAGGGCCGTGGAGGTCGTGCCGATGGAAACCTCCAATAGCCGATTTTCCGACTGCAAGCGTCGATACAGGTCGGTTCCCTTCAGGGCGCCCAACAACCCGATCAAAGCCATCGGAATGCCGGCCTCCTGAATAAAATCGATTTGCAGATCGAACACGCCCTCATCATCCTCGTCCAGGCCCAGGATGAACCCTCCCATGACCTGCATCCCTTTCCGCTGGATGGTTCGGACGGAATTGAGAAGGTAATTGTTGTCCCGCTTGTCGATGTTCTGAGGTTTCTTCATCTTCAGCAAGGCCTTGGGATTGGGCGTTTCAATACCCACGAACACGGAATTGAATCCGGCTTCAACCATGACGTCCATCAATTCATCCATGCGGGCCAGGTTCATGCTCGCTTCGGTGAACAGGGAGAAGGGATATCCACGAGCCTGCTGCCATTCGGCAATGACCCGAAGCAGCTCCATTGCAGCTCGCTTGTTGCCGATGAAGTTGTCGTTAACCAGGAATAGTCGCCCACGCCAGCCCAGTCGATACAAGGCCTCAAACTCTTCCACCATCTGATCCGGCGACTTGGTCCGGGCCACGCGACCGTAGAGCTTGGTGATGTCGCAGAACTCGCAGTCGAACGGGCAGCCTCGGGAGAACTGAACGCACATCGAGTGGTAACTCTTCGTATCGATGAGGTCGAAGCGCGGGACGGGTGTCCGAGTCATATCCGGCTTTCGCGGCTCGCGATAGATGGCATCGGCCGTGCCGCTCTCCAAGTCACGCAAAAAGTCGCCAAAGGTCTCCTCCACCTCATCCAGCACGAAGTGGTCGACACCTTGGATCTCATCGTGGAAGGAAGTGGGGAAGGGGCCCCCCGCCACCACGGGAACGCCGGCCCGGTTGCACCGCCCGATGACGGACTGGAGGGAATCGCGTTGAACGATCATGGTGGAGGTAAACACCAGATCCGCCCAGTCCAGGTCCGACTCCTCCAGGGGAATCACATTCATATCCACCACGCGGAGGTCGTAGTGCGGCGGAAACATCGCGGCGACGGTGAGCAGACCCAAGGGTGGGAATGCTGCCTTGATGCCCAGCATATCGAGTGCAAAATTCGCACCCCAATAGGAAGGGGGGTTTTCGGGATAAACCAGCAGAGCATTCGGCACGGTTACTCCTTCCCCTGTTCCTCCATTGCCATGTCAGCCGCCCAAGACCGCCACTAAACAGCGGATTCTCTCACGGTACCGGATGCCACATCTCGCGGATGGAGAAAGTGGTCTTCTCTTGCGCTCGCAAAAACCGATGGTGCGCGGCGGGCGCGCTGCTGGACACTTTGGGCGGCATCCTCGGAAACGGCCGTATCCGCCTCGGCCGGATCGTCCTCGACATTTTCTTTTCCGTGGATGATCCCCCGTGCCAGCGACAGACAGGTGGCGGTAGTCATCAACTCGAGGGCGCTCACCCGGTAGTTGAACTGCGTCTGGATGAACGTGCCCAGCTCGGCCACCGAGATGGAGGTGAGTCCGAAGCTGGCCAGTGGCTCCTCCACGCCACCCTCCTCGTGGCCGCAGAGCTCGGCGACCTTGGCAGCAATCTGCGCCACCACGCTCTCGAGCGTCAACTCGCCCTCCACACCAGCCTTGAAGGCGTCCTGATTGTTCATCAAACGCCCGGTGCGCATGTAGTCCGGGTAGTCGGTCGTCCAGGCCGGGTGCTTGAACACGGCCGTAATCAAGTGGTCCCGATCGGGCATGGCGCGCAGGGCATAGTCGAGGTTGGCGATGGCGAAGTCGCTGCTGACCGGCGGAAGGCCCGCGGCCCTCATCATGCGCAACACGGGGAGACTTCGCGCGGCCATGCCGGCGTCGGCGACAGCGGCCATGCTGTAGGACAAGCCGGGAAGGCCCTGACGGCGGCGATAGGCCGCAAAACCGTCCAGAAATGCGTTGGCCGCGCTGTAGTTGATCTGTCCGGGATTGCCCAGGGCCGAGGCAGTCGAGGCGAACAGAACAAAATAATCGAGCGGGCAACCCTCGGTGGCCCGGTGGAGATGGAGAGCTCCGTGAGCCTTGGGTGCGAAAACCGTTGCCATGGATTCGGCCGACAGATCGTCCAGCAAACGGTCGTCCAGCGCGCCGGCGAGGTGGAACACACCCTTGAGCGGCCTTTTGAGTTGCGACACGCAGCGTCGGACGTCATCTTCCACCGCCACGTCGCCCGATACGATGTCGAATTCCGCATCCTCATCCATGTACACGAGAGCGCTCGAATGACGGACCCACTCAGTGTCCCGACGTCGCTCGGGGTCGCGGTCCATCAGGGTGATATGGCGCGCGCCCGCGGCCACCAGGTAAGGCAACAGTCGCAGTCCGAAGCCGCCCAGGCCGCCGGTCACCAGATAGGTCGCTTCGGGATCCAAAAACGGCCGCACATCGGAAACCGTGAAACCCGCATCGCCGGCAGCCTCGGGAGCTTTCAGCACCAGTTTCCCCTGGTGGCGACCGGACGTCATCAGGCGAAGGGCCTTGGCATAGTCCTTGAACGGAAAGACGGTGACCGGAAGCGGCGGCAGCGCTCCTTGGTCGAGCAAATCCAGGCAGGACTGGGAGAGCTCGCGCGACAGATAGGGGTCATCGATCATCAGACGGTCCACGTCGATGGCAGCGAAACGCAGGTTCTTGCGGAAGATGCGCAGACCTAGGGCGTTGTCGGCGTAGATGTCGACCTTGCCGATTTCGCAATGCCAGCCCCCCGGGCGCAGGGCCTGCAGACAAAGTTCAACCTGGCGTCCGGCCAGTGAGTTCAGCACGACGTCGACGCCCTCGCCTGCGGTCGCCGCCATCAGGTCGTCATGCCAGGCGAGGCTGTGCGAATCGAAAGCCGCTCGCACGCCCAGCGACAGCAATTGCTCCCGCTTGTCTTCACTGCCGGCAGTGGCGTATATCTCTGCTCCCACATGCTTGGCCAGCGCGATGGCGGCCTGTCCGACGCCGCCCATGGCCGAATGGATGAGGACTCGCTGGCCCTTGCGCAGGCGGGCCAGGTGAATCAGGGAATAGTAGGCGGTAACATAGACCGACAGAACCGAGGCGGCTTCTTCCATGCTCAGGCGGTCCGGCTTCGCGAAAACGAGGGATTGGTTGACCACGACGCGATTGGCGATGCAGCCGCCCTGTATGAACGCTACATCGTCACCGGCGCGGCAACCCCGCACCTCCGACCCGACGCGTCGGACGATCCCGCTTCCTTCCATGCCGACTTCACGCCCGAGGGCCGAGCGCTCATAGGCCGAAGCCGGCAACAGGCCCAGCGTGACCATGACGTCGCGAAAATTGAGGGCGGCTGCCGTCACTTCGATCTCCACGTCGTCCGGACCCAACGGTGGGAGCTCGCAGGTTTTCATCTCGAGACCGGCGATCTGCCCCGGATTGTCCAGAGTGAGCCGGTAGGCAAGCTCATCACCCGCGGATACCCGGGAATACCGCTCTGTAATGTCAACCCACCTGGGCGCCCACAAGCGGTTCGCCCGCACGGCCAATTCGCGCTCGCGCAAATCGCACCGAGCCAGCCAGGCCATCGTTTCCAAATCGCCGGGATCACCCAGGTCCACCAGGCGAAAATCGATCCGGGCTTCCTCGTCGATTTCCATGGCCATGCTGCGAACCGCTCCCCACAGCGCACTCCCGCGCGGATTGTCCACATCGAGCACGGTTCCGCGCGTCACCACGGTCAATCGGCACCAGTGGTTCGCATTCTCCACCCTGTAGGAGACCAGAGCCTGGACAAAGGCAACAAAACGCGACACCGCCTTTTCCCCCGTCGGGTCTTCTGGTTCCTCGCCACAAAAGAAGTCGATGGCGCTCAGGTCGGCCGCCTGCGGCCACGTTTCGAGCAAATGGAGCGCGTTGGCGGCGAGAGCTTCATCGGGGACCGGATACGCATCCGGCGCATCGAGCAGGGCCACCCAGTCCGAGGCCCAGCTTCCCGGCTCCCCGAGCACCCATCGCGAGCCCGAGGGCTCCGTGGAGTCGGGAATTTCCG
This sequence comes from Candidatus Versatilivorator vitaminiformans, assembly GCA_027493295.1. Classification (GTDB taxonomy): domain Bacteria; phylum Acidobacteriota; class Terriglobia; order Versatilivoradales; family Versatilivoraceae; genus Versatilivorator; species Versatilivorator vitaminiformans. The sequence goes on from JAPVWS010000481.1 coordinate 30,892, forward strand.
CGCGGGACTGCGGCGCCTGCAGCAGGGTCTTGCGCTGCCCGGCTCGAACGACAGTCCAACCGGCGACGGGCCGGATGACTTCGCCCTCGCCATGAGAGACCAGGGCCAAGCCGCCGGCCACCGCCAATCGGCGCGCCAGTTCCCATTCCTCCGGCCGGACCGCCCCGCCATCCCCATGCATAAAAATGATTTCGGCGCTACCCGGACGCAGCAGACCCGCATCCAGTTTCGGTTGAGCAGCCGGGTCGAGGCGCTCGAAACGCAAGGCGGCATCGCGTTGACCGTAGGCGTCGTAGTGAGCCCAGGCACTCTCTTCGGTATCGCCGACCAGCCAGAACTCGGTCTGTGAGCCGGCGTTCGAGAGATGGTCGATGCACTGATCGAGAAGGGTCTCCTCCGGCTCCCGGCAGCCCGCGAACTCGACCACGTGACAGGCGTAGGGTTCGCCCTGTTCCGGCCTTTCGAGGGCGGCAATCAGGGCAGCGGGTTCGATCTCGCCGTCAGGAAGTCTGTCGGCAAGCCGTTGGCCAGCGGAAACGAACTTGGGCTGCCAGGATATCCGGTGCTTGCTTTCGGGCAGGTCGTTCCATCGCGGATTGGAGGTGAAATAGGTGTATTCGCCGATATGGGCAACGAGGTCTCCGGTCGCGCTGTCGTAAAGACTGACGCTGCCGCCGGACCGTTCGCCCCGGCGAACGGAATACTGGCCCCGCTCGTTGGCATCCATCCAGTCGTCGCGGGGCTTGGTCACGTGACAGGTGATCCGCGGGCCGGAGGGCGGGCGAAAGAAGGTCACCCCTTCGGCGCGCTGGGGGATGGCAAACAGGTCGGCGGCGGTCAGCAAATGGTACAGAAAGATCTGCAATGCCCCGTCGAACAAGGGAGGACACGAGACGTAGCCCTCTTCCCGACCCGTCGTCCATAGCTCCTCATCCATCTCGACGTCGAAGAGATAAGCCTTCGATACCGTATCCACCAAAACGCGTTGGATGGTCCTGAAAAAGGGACCGTACTGGAACGTCTCGCTAAGGACCGCTTCCAGGCGCTCGTAGAAATTCCGGTCGTCCGCGAGAAACGAGGGCTTGAAGTGGGTCGTATCGATGTTCGCCAGCCGGCACGGTACCTCCACCGCATGGTCGTCGCCCAGCAGGCGCACCTTCCCGCGGCAGTGCAGCTCACTCTTCGCGTCAACGTCGTAGCGCCGGGAAGAAATGGTGAAGGTCCATTCGTCCGGAGCCGTGGTCACCGGTTGCAAGTCCGTTTGCAGGCGTACCGGCGTCTTGGGAATGGGGCAGGGCTGGAGGAACTCTATCACCTCGAAGCAGGCCGGAACGCCCCCCAGGGCTTCCAGGATCAGTTCGATGTAACCGGCCCCCGGCATGATCGCCGCATGGTGGACGCGGTGGTCTGCCAGCCAGGGAAAGTCCGTCTCGGAAAGCCGCCCCTCGAAGAGCAGGTGATCGACAGGAACCTTGTGTCCGACCAACGGCCCATGGGAGTACTCGCCCTGTCGGACAAACATCTCGTTGTCGCACAGGATATCCATGGTGGCCTGCTCTTCTCTCGGATGGCCCGGCAGCAGATGGGCGACCGGCTCCGGCCGCGGATACTGGGCGGCGAAGTCCAGATCTACGCCAGCCATGAATAGCGCACCCAGAGCCTGGTTGAAGCCGAGGCACACATCGCTGTCTCTCATCAGAGTCGGAATACAGGCCGGCACCGGCACACTGCATTCCAGGCACTGCGCGATGGTGGTTTGCAGGGCGCTGTGCGGTGCGATTTCCAGCACCACGTCGGGTCGATATTCCCGCCGGACGGTTTCCATGGCAGCCGCGAAACGCACCGGCTGGCGAATATTCGACCACCAGTAGGCGTTGTCCAATCGCTCTGTCTGCACGCCGGTCACCGAGGAAATGAACGGCAGGTCGGCGTCGAAGGCACAGGCGTCGAGAAAGGACAGGGCGGCCAGCGCGTCGTCCTTGATCGGGTTCATGGCGGTGGAGTGGAAGGCGATATTGCCCGGCAGCAACTGGTTCTGCAGTTTGCGTCGGTCCAGCTCCGCCATGATGGGCCGCAGGGCGGCTTCCTTGCCGCAGATGACGGTGTTGGCCGGCGCGTTCTCGCAGGCGATCTCCACTCGGGTCGGTCCTTCCTCGGGCCGGAAGGGAACGTCCAGCGTTTCGAGCATTTCCTCCACGCCTGCCCGGTCGAGGCCGACCGCCAGCATGCGGCCCGAACCCGCAATGCGCTGTTGCAGGGTGGCACGGTGAAAAACCAGTCGGGTGGCGTCTGCCAACGACAGCGCCCCGCAGGCGTAGGCTGCAGCGACCTCGCCGGAGCTATGGCCGACCACGCAGTCCGCATGGACTCCCCACGTCTTGAGCAATTCCACCAGGGCGCACTGGATCATGAAAATGACCGGCTGGGCCAACTGGACTTCATCGAGTTCCTCCTGGCCGGCCGAAAAACAGGCATGGCGGAGCGATCTGTCCGAGTGCTCTCGCCAGTGTTCCTCAATCGCATCGATTACGCGGCGGAAAACGGGGTGGGCGTCGTAAAGTGCGCGGCCGCAACCGGCCCACTGCGTGCCCTGCCCGGCGAACACCAGGGCCACCCGCCGCTCGCTCTCATCCACCGTGGCCACCGGCGCTGGGCCTTCGATGAAGAGGTCAAGCGCCTCGACCAGTTCTTGCCGGTTGCGCACCGCAAAGGAGGTACGCGCAGCGAAGTGGGTCCGGCGGCGGCTGAGATTGCCGGCCAGCGTGTACAGATCCATTTCCGACTCGCCCAAGGCTTCGCGCAACTGCTGCGCACTGCGCGTCAACAAGCCGGAGGTGCGGGCCGACAGGGGAATCATGTGGCCGGCTTCCGGCGCCAGCGCAACCGACCAGAGCCGCGGCTGCGCAGGGCGGTATTCCCGCACCACGCAGTGCCCGTTGGCGCCGCCAAAGCCGAACGAATTGATGCCGACCAGGACAGGAGGTTCGGGAAAAGGCTCACACGTCGTCTGCACCTGCATGGGGCAGTTCTCGAAATCGATCTCGGGATTCGGCACCAGGTAGTTCTTCGAAATCGGCGCGAAGGTGCGCCGCTGCATCATCAACACGACCTTGAGCAGAGCGCAATGGAAGGCGGCGGCTTCCATGTGCCCTACATTGCTCTTGACACTGGAAATTCTCAGCGGCACCTCCCGGTCGAAACCACCGAACGCCTCGTTGATGGCGGCTCCCTCAATGCGGTCGCCCACCACGGTACCGGTGGCATGGGCCTCAATGTAGTCGAATTCTCCCGGTTGGTGGCCGGAACGAGCGCACGCCAGGCGCATCAGATCCGCCTGCGCGTGGCGGGTCGGGGCGGTGATGTAACGCCCCTGAGCCAGGCCGCTGCTGCCGTCGGCAGCCCCGGCCGCATTGACTGCCGTTGCCTCCACCACGGCGTGTATCGGGTCCCCGTCTCGCTCGGCCGCTTCCAGGGGCTTGATCGCAAAGACGAATGCCCCTTCCGAGCGCATGTAGCCGTTGGCTTCCGCGTCGAAGGAGTGGCACTTGCCGTCCGGGCTGATGACGCCCAGGGCATTGAAGGCAGCGCTGAGCCGGGCCGTCCCCAAGTAATTTACGGAGGCGACGATGGCTTGCTCGCAATCGCCGCACTGGAGTGCGTTCACCGCGGCGTTCAATGCGGTGAGGCTGGCCGAACAAGCCGTGCAATAGGTGGTTGACGGCCCCATCAAGTTGAAGTGGTAGGAAATGCGATTGGCCAGCATGGCCAGGCTGATGCTGGTAACGTCAAACGGACCGGCACCGCGCAATGGACGCCAGTTCGCCACCGGGGGCGTCTGCGCGCCGACAAACACTCCGGTAAGACTGTTGCGCAACGAATCCAGTTCCCAGCCGCTCCGCTCGCAGGTCTCCCAGGCGCACATCAACAGCATTCTTAGCTGCGGGTCCGTCGACAACACTTCGTGCTGTGACAGCCCGAAGAGACCGCGATCGAACAGCTTCTCCCCGTCGTCGCGGATCAGCCCCTCGAAGGGGCTGGCGAAGCGACCCGGGCCGGAGAATCCGCCAACCGGCTGATAGCCTCTTCCGCAGCGGTCGGTGACCGGCTCCTGGACGATCTCGCGTTGACTGAGCAGACGCCAGAAGTCGTCGTCGGTCTTGATCCCTCCCGGCATCCGGTAGGCATATCCGACGATGGCAACGGCGTTATCGGAACTGGCGGAGTTCATGGCTGCGCACGGACCTCCATATTCCATCCCAGGTACTGCAATCCCCTCCGGTTGATCCCGACAGGTGACAGGTAGTCACCCGCGGTCGCCCTGCCCTTCCCCGTCGATACACGGTTATATTACCGCACCAATGACAGACAATCCAACCTGGACGACGATCTGCTCCAGGGTTCTGTCTCAGCGTCAATCTGCGGCTCCCATGCCGGGATTCCGGCCTATCTCTTTTCGGTCAGCCGGCCGGACAGGTACTTGTGGATGACGCTGGACAAAAGTGTCTGATAGAAGATCCCTTCTTCCCTGGCCCTTGAGTGAGCAAGGTTGAAGTCACGCTCGGTTACGCGCAAATTCACCCGCTTGGTCTTGTTAAAGGTATTGCGAGCCGACCGGCGGGCTATCTCGATTTCGCGTTCAGCATCGGGAGTGGAGCGCAACTCTCCCCTTTCGAACCGATTCAGAATGTCACGTTCTTCCACACTCAATGGGTCTTACACTTTGGTTGCCTCCTCCGATAGTCTCTCATCGCCTTCCGGCTGGGAACAATCGTCCTCAGCAAGCGAGTGCCGTCGGTCTGAATCACGAAGGGCACGAGGTAGATGTACTCGTCGATCTCCACAACGTAGATCAACTGTCCCGGGTAGCGATCCTGGTTTTAATGCGGAAAGTCAAGCTATGACGACAACCTGCGGAATTCTTCAATCCGGACTTCGGCATCCTTCAAAGGGTCTTCCACAACGCTGAAGTATTCTCGGATCGCAGATTCAATATTTGCGAGGGCTTCCGCCTCCGTCTTTCCCTGAGACCAACAACCGGGCAAGCCGGCTGCCGACACACTGCAACCCTCGTCAGACTTGTGAAGGGCAATTTTGTACCTCATGGGATCCTCCTTGAGGTTGTGGGCTGGAAGCGTCTTCAACTTGGCGGAGGCGGTAGGATTCGAACCCACGGTACCCGTCAAGGTACAACGGTTTTCAAGACCGCCGCAATCGACCACTCTGCCACGCCTCCGCGATCGCCCACCATTTTAGCCCGCATTCTTCGGCGGGTCGCCGGAAATATCCGGAGAGAGTATGACGTTCAGGATCGTGGGGGAACGGACTGGAAGGCTTGCGGGGAGCGGCGGGAGAGTCCCGGGAGATGGGTCGGCCATGCCGGCGGCCGGAACTACTGGCTGTCCAGCAGCTTCTCGGCAAGCACGTTTCTGATTTGGGCTTCGTTGCGGATGACTTCCAGGTAGGCTGTCTTCAGCAGGGTTTCCTTGCGGTTGAAGATGGTCTGGCGAACATCCGCCTGGACCTGCGGTTCGCTCAGTTCATGCTGCCCGCCGCGCTCCTTGGCCAGGAGCTTGACCAGGTGGTAGCCATAGCCGATGCGGATGGGCCGGGGGAAGACCTGCTCCACCTTGAGGGCCTGGACCGTTTTTTTGAGCTCGGGGCTGACGGTCTCCATCTGCTGCTCGGTGACGAATCCCAGGTCCCCTCCGCGAGGGGCGGACTCGGCGTCCTCGGAGTACTCCACCGCCAGGCGGGCAAAATCCTCGCCGTTCAGCAGGCGCCGCATCAGAATCTGGGCCTTTTTTTGGGCCTCGTGGGGAGTGGTGGCGTCGTCGCCGCGGGTATTGTTGATGCCGGACTCCTTGGCGTCCGTAATCAGAATATGGGCGAGACGCCAACCCTTGGGGAGATTGTAGTTGGACTTGTTCTCTTCGAAGTGCTGCTCGATTTCGGCTTCGGTCACCGAGATCTTGGAGGTGATCTCCTTGTTGTAGAGCTTCTCGATGGTGGCGCCCTTGCGCAGGCTCTGCTTGAACTCCTCCTCGGTGACCCCCTGCTCCTTGAGGAATTCCTGAAACTTTTCCTCGGTGTAGTTCTTCTTGAAGTCGGTAAACCGGGTGCTGACCTCGGCGTCGCTGGCGGTCAGATCGTCGGCGGCAGCCCGCTGCATGAGGATCTCATCGTTGATGAGCTGGCTCAGGATGTTGAGCTTGAAGGTGGAAGACTCCTCGGGCGACGGCGCACGGGGGCTCTGCCGGAGTTGAGCGTCGAAGCGCTTGTTGACCTCGGAGATCTTGATTTCCGCTTCGTTGACGATGGCCGCGGTGTCGGAACTCACCTTGGGTCCCGAGCTGCAGCCGCCTCCAATCAGCAATAGCGCCGCCAGAGCCGATGCACCGTTTCGGTTGAAGGCAAACATCATGGGATTTCGGACTGCCCGGATTGACGGGGCATCGCCGGGGCGGCTCGGCGGGAACTGCTTCATTAGGAAACCGGGCACCGACTCTTGTCCGCCCATTGCCTGCGACCAGCCGCGGAATTGGGCGGCGCTTCAACTAGCCTAGCACCCCCTCCAGCCAGTGACAACACTGTTCTTTCCGGCTGTGCTCGGCCATAATGGGTGGCTGATCCGGCAGGAAGGATCGGGCCTTGCATCTCCTTTTGATCATCCCCGGCGCCATCGGCGACTTCGTTCTGACGCTGCCGGCAGTGGCCTGGCTGCAGTCCCACCTGCGCCCGGACCGGATGGAACTGTGGGTGGCCCGCCGCAATCTGCCGCTTGCCCGATCGCTCGGGTACGCCGACACCGCCCAGGCCCTGCAGGACACCGGCATCGAGAGCTATCCGCCCAGGCAGGAGTGCCTGAGGCGCATGCGGACCTTTGACAGGATCATCTCCTGGTGGGGGAGCGGCAATCCGGAATTCGTGGACCGAATCCGGGCCATCCACCCGCGGGTCGACTTTCTCGGGGCGCTGCCCCGCGAGTCCGGCCTCCACATGATCGAATTCAGGCGGGCTCAACTGGAGCGGATCTTCGGCTCCACCCCGGGGTTCTCAGCCACTCCCCGGATCCATTGGACCCGGGAGGAGGATCGATTTGCCGAGCGCTTTTGGGCCGCACGTCCCGGGAACCCCGGAATCGCGGTCCATCCGGGTGCCAGCGGCCCACGCAAGCGATGGCCGGCCCGTCACTTCGCCGAGGTGGGGCGAAGCCTGTCCCGCGTTCCGAGCTGCCGCCTTCTGTTGCTGGAAGGGCCGCTGGACGGTGAGACGGTGAAGGAAGTTCGAGCCGACCTGGCCGAGGACTCGGCCCGCTGGGAAACGGTGAGCATCCAGGACCTGAGCCGCCTGGCCGCCGTGCTGAGCCGCTGCCGGCTCTTCATCGGCAACGACAGCGGGATCACCCACCTGGCAGCCGCCCTGGGGGTCCGCACCATCGCCCTCTTTCTGGATACCGACCCCCGGGTCTGGGCTCCCCGGGGCCCTCGGGTTGAGCTTCTGCGCCGGCCCGGCGTCGAGCAGGTGCTGTCGATCATCAGGCATTGAGCCCGCGAGGCCCGCCGTGTCCGAATCTCCCGCATCCGGCCGCCTGCCGCCCCTGGTGGTGATTGCCGACGACCTGACCGGCTCCTGCGACACCGCCGCCCAGTTCTGCCGGTACGGCATGCGGGTGGCCATGACCGGCGCCTCCGCCCCGGACCCTGGCCCGGACCTCGATATCCTGGTGGTCAATACGGCTTCGCGAGGCCTGCCGGTCGAACGGTCCCGGCAAGTGGCCGCCCGCTCGGCCAGGTCGTTGCTGAGGCTCGGCTGCCGCCCGGTCTACAAGAAGATCGACTCGACCCTCAAGGGGCCCTGGTGCCAGGAAGTGGCCGCCGTCATGGCCGTGGTACGGCCCGCCCTGGCCCTTGTAGCTCCCGCCTTCCCGGCCTGGGGGCGGACCAGCCGGGGAGGAAGGTTGCTGATGGACGGCCGCCCTCCGCCGCCTCACCCCGCCCGCGGCGCCGGGCCTTCA
>JAPVWS010000482.1 GCA_027493295.1 Candidatus Versatilivorator vitaminiformans
TGCTACAACGGCTGACCCGGGCCTGTCGATTGAGGGAAACCTCCGGGACAATCCCTCTGCCTGGCGGCTTCGCACATTAGGATGGCGGCTGCAGCCGCCACGTTTAGCGAATCGACCCCCTTGGCAGTGGGCACGCGGACCTCGGCATCGAAGGCCCCCAGTCCCGGCGGGATTCCCCCACCCTCGCTCCCTACCACCAGGGCCAGGCCGCCTCGGTAGTCGGCCTGCCGGAAGTCGGTCGTCCCGTCCGGCAGGGCCGCCATCAATCGGGTTCGGCTCCCGCGCAGCCGGGCAGCCAGCAATGCGGGGTCCATCGGGCCGGCAATGGGAAGCCGGAAGAGGGAGCCGGCCGAAGCTCGAAGGGCCTTGGGGTTGAGAGGACTGACGGTGCCGGTGGTGAGCAGAAGCGCGGTGACCCCGAAGGCCTCGGCAGAACGGGCCAGAGTTCCCAGGTTGCCCGGGTCCTGCACCTGGTGGGCCACCAGCAGCAACGGCTCGCCGGTCAGCAGAGAATCCAGGGAAGCGGCGGGGATGCGCACAACGGCCAGGATTCCCTGGCTGGTCACGGTATCCGCCAAGGAGTGAAACAGCCTGTCCGAGACCCCGCAGAGCTCGGTCCCTGCCGTTCCGGACCAGTCTTCTTCCCTGAAGGCAGCCAGCTTGCTGGAGGCCACCAGGACCTCCTTGACCTCGAGACCGCTGCGGCAGGCCTCGCGCACCAGCTTGGGCCCTTCCACCACGGCCAGAGCGTCACCACCCAGGGGGGAGCGGCGCATCAGCGCCCTCAACCGCTGGATCCTTTGATTCGAGGACGAGGTGATGTTTTCAGGCTTCATCGATGGTCCTCGCCGGGGAAACCGGTAGAGCCCAAGGGGGGCGCCGCAAGGCGCCGGAGGGGCCGGTGGAGGAGGTGTTCCGAGGGCGCCGGGGGCGGATAATACGGGCCTCTCCCTCCCCGTCTCTTTTCGGTTGTTCCACACCCTCCCAGCCGCGTTGACCCACCAGGGTGTTTATGTTAGTTTCAGCGTGATGCTAACGCAAAGAATCAGACTTCACGGAGCAAGCGCGGACCAGACCGCCCTCGAGACCGCCTCGACTGCTATTCTCGACGGCAACCTGATCGCCCTCCCTACCGAAACCTTCTATGCGCTGTCCGCGGACGTCTATAACCTGCGAGCAGTAGAGCGAATCTTTCAAATCAAGGGGAGGCCGGACTGGAAAGCCCTGCTGGTGTTGATCGATTCGGTGGATCAGGCCGAAGTCATCAGCGACAACATTCCACCGGTATTCTACGAAATCGCGGCCCGCTACTGGCCCGGTCCGCTAACCCTTATCCTTCCGGCAGCCAAGAGGGTTCCCCTGAAGGTGACCGGCGGAACGGGAACGGTGGGAATGCGGATTCCAAACCAACCCTTCACCCTGAGTGTCATCGACAAGGTTCGCCTGCCCATCATCGGCACCAGCGCCAACCTGTCCGGACATCCCTCCTGTTCCACGGCGGAGGACGTGTTGAGCCAGCTTGGGGGCAAGATCGAGCTGGTGGTGGACGCCGGCGACTCTCCGGGAACTGCCGCTTCGACCGTTCTCGACCTGACCTCGAAACCGGCCCGAGTGGTTCGGGAAGGGGCCATCCCCAACGAAGTTCTGGCGGAATACCTCTCCCAATAGAGTCATGAAACCCCGACGGAAGCGGTTTGCGTTCAAGGTCCTTGCCGTTTATCTCCCCTCCGCCATCCTGGTCTATGCTGTCGCGATCTACGCTCTGGTCCGGATCGAGGCCAACCGGGACGACGCCCGGCCGGCCGGCCGTATCATCGTCTTCGGCGCCGCCCAGTATAACGGCCGGCCCTCGCCGGTCTTCAGGGCGCGGCTGGACCATGGCATGGAGCTATTCAAGAGGAAGATCTCAAACCGGATCATTACCACGGGCGGATACGGTATGGACCCTCGCTTTACCGAGGCCGAGGTCGGCAAGGCCTACCTCATCCAGCACGGCGTTCCCGAGAACAGCATTGAAATGGAAGCCAGAGGGCTGACCACGCTGGCCAGCATTCAGCAGATCGTGGAGGTCTTGCGTCGTCAGGGAATCCGGCAGGTCGTAGTGGTCAGCGACGGGTTCCACCTCTTTCGAATCAAGCAGATCTTCCGGGACCGCCAGATCATCGTCTTCGGATCTCCCGTTCCCAACAGCCCCATCGAGTCGAACTGGAAACGCCGCCTGCAGGCTTCGCTGCGGGAGGTGGTGGGATACACGGTCTATGCGGCCCGAGAAAAGCTCCACCTGCCCATTCCCGCCGGGGCCTGATCTGGGACACCCCTGTTTCCTCCCTTTTCAACCGACCCGTGGTAGGGGACGGCGGCGCGGCTAGCTGAAAAGTGAATAGTGGAGAGTGAAGAGCTATTTGATCGAAACGCAAAGCTTCTTGTCGGTCTCGGCGCAGTCCTTCAAATAGGTGTCACCCCTGCCCTGCCGGGCAGATCATTCGAGGAATAAACTGTCGATCTCTTTTGGAGACGAACCACCGTTGGACACGAATGAACACAAATAGGGACGCATCTCCTTCCGTTTTTCTTCGTGGCCCTTCGTGGATAACTCTAATTTTGTTCCAAGTAAGCGCAGTCAGTTCATCAGGTGCTTGCTCGTTTCCCAAATCCTCCGCTGACTACTCTTCACTCTCCACTGAACCACTGTCGGTCGGAGGATCCGCCGGCAGCATCCGCACACTGGTCCCGAAACGCCGGTAATCGGAAAACTCTCCGGCCATCCTCATGTTGAGTCCCTTGAGCAGAAAAATCCGGCCGTTCATGATCATCTCGAACCGCCGCGGGAACCAGACATCGTCCCGTACCTTCTCCTGTCGCACCCAAAGCGTCGATCCCTTGTACAACCTGGCCACCAGACCTCCGGCGATCTTCACGGGCTTGACGAACTCCAACTCGACCTGACTCAACTGCAGGTCCTGCCTGTCGATCCAGACCCGCCCCTTGAGCTTGTCCAGAATCCACAAGTCCTTCTCGGCGGGACGGTATTTCTCGTGGGGCAGCAGATCCACCACGACCACGGGTCGACCATTCAGCACCTCCTCGCCCCGGTAGTGAAAATGAAAGGCCCGAAGCGCATCCTCCCAGAACAGGGTCTCCTTGCGGCGCCGTTCGGCATGCTTGCGCTTCAGTTTGGCGCGGCCCGCGGGGGAAAGGTTTCTCTGGCGGCGCAGCCGAGCCTCGGCCTTTCTCTCTTGTTTTAGGGCCTCTTTCTCCGAAAGGGGTTCGCCGTTCCTCCGGATCAGCTTTCGGTAGACACCGTCGTCCAGCGGGATCACCTCGTAAGTGGAAGAGGTTCTTTTCTTTTCGCGGCCCTTGCGGTCGAGTATGATTCTGTGATTTTGCAGCCGGTAGAAATAGCCCATCTCCCGAAATCTGTTCTTGCGCTCGTTCTCGGCCACCTGGGCGACCAATCGGCGCAGGTCACCCTCCCGGTTCAAGTCAACCGCTGCAAGCAGGATCGGGTTGGCCAGCAGGACCGCCAGAACGGTTTTGAACATGTTGCCCTCCAAGACTCGTCAAACCCAATTATGCCACGGGCGGCGCACCCCGGATAAACCTGGTGTTCCCGTGAGGCCCCATCCATGATCCAACGGACCTTGATTCTAGACGTGCCGCCGGACTTCAGTTTCTCGCGGACCGTGCTGAGCCATGGCTGGTGCACCCTGCAGCCCTTCTTTCTGGATCGCCGCCGGCGGCGGCTGCTGCGGGCTCTGCAACTCGACTCCCAGACGGCACTGGCCGAGATGCGGGAACAAAGGAACGGCAAAGTCCGGGTGGGGGTATGCTCCCCCGGTCCGCTGTCCGGTCGGGACCTGGGATCGGTCAAGGAGGCCGTGGCCCACATGCTGCGGTTGGGAGAATCCCTGGCCGAGTTCCATAGGGAACTGGCACGGCGGGACCGTTCGGGCCGGTTTCACTGGGTTCCCCGCGCCAAGGCGGGGCGGTTGCTGCGGGCCCCCTGCTTCTTCGAGGACATGGTCAAGATGATCTGCACCACCAACTGCTCCTGGAAGGCCACCCAGCGCATGGTGACCGGGATGGTTCAGAAGCTGGGGACACGACTGGACTCCGACTACTGCTGCTTTCCCAGCCCCGAGCAACTGGCGGGGACCACTTCCCGGTTCCTGAGACGGGAGATTGGCTGCGGCTACCGTGGCGGCTATCTCATCGAGCTGGCCGAGAGGGTGGCCACGGGCAGGCTCCCGAACGGTGAATGGGAGGATCTGACCGGGGAGGAAGCCTACCGCCGACTGCTGGCCATCAAGGGGATCGGTCCCTATGCCGCCGGGAATCTGCTGAAGCTGCTGGGTCACCACGACCACCTGAGCCTGGATAGCTGGGTTCGACCCAGGTTTGGGACCGTTTATGGACTGAAGAAGGTCCCCAAGGACTCCGCCATCCAGAGGCACTACCGCCCTTTCGGCCGCTGGCAGGGACTGGTGCTCTGGCTCGATCTGACCCGTGACTGGTTCGAGGACGGGGATTCTCGGTCTCCCTGATGTACGGTTCGCCCGTCGGCCCCGGGCCCCGGGAATTGCCGGCCCGGGTATAATGGGGCATTCCGCAGAGAGCATGGGCGGCTGGATCGCCAAGAGATGGCGTAACCGGGAATCCTCTGAGGGAACATGCTGCCTCTGTCACTGGTAAGCCAATTCAAGGACCAATGTGTCCTGATCGCCGGCGACACCCACATCGACCGTGAAGTCTACGGCGACGTGCACCGCCTGGCGCCCGAGGGCCCCGTTCCGGTGCTGCAGATCACTTCGAAGCGGGCCATCCCGGGTGGGGCCGCCAATGTCGCCAGAAACATCTCCAGGCTGGGCGGCCAGGCGGCCCTCTACGGCTTCTTCGAAGGGGATGAGGCCAGCCGGGAGATTCTGGGCGAATTGCGGGCGGAGGGCGTTCAGGTGCTGAGCGCCCCGCCGACCGCCCCCTTTCGCCTGCCGGAGCGCCGGCGTTTTTTTGCCTCCAACCACCAGCTCATCCAGATTCTTCAACGGCCGGCCATCGACCGTTACGCCGACTCGCTGCCCCCCCTTGGCGAGTTCACCTCAGGACTCCCCGGCAGGCCCCGGACGGTGGTGGTCTACGATCAGGGCTACGGCTTCGTGACACGATCGCTTCTGGACTCGGTGGAAGCCCTGGCAAGGGAACAGGGGCTGAAGGTCGTCATCGACGCCCACCCGGAGCATGTCTGCTGGTATCCCCGGGCCGACCTTTTCACCTTCAACGCCGGAGAAATCGTGGCAGCGGCCGCTCAACTGGGGGAGCCCGACTGCAGCCTGGAGCGGGCGGGCCAGCGGGTGGCCGAAGGGCTGGGCTCGGATGTCCTGGTTACCCGCGGAAGCCAGGGGATGACCATCTTCCCCACCTCGGGCCGGCCGCAGACCATTGCAGCCGACCCGGTGCCCCTGGCGGACCGCGCGGGAGCCGGCGACACCGTGACCGCCGTTCTGGCCCTGGGCCTGTCTGCCGGCGCCGACCTGAAATCGGCGGCAGCCCTGGCCAACAAGGCCGCGGCCACGGTGGTCTCCAAGCCCGGCATCGCCTACCTGAATCCGGAAGAGCTGCTGAATCTCTTTCATCCCCAGATCAGCAGCCTGCTGCGCGAGAGCGTCGCGGTGAAGCAACGCCTGATCACCGAGCAACTCCCCGAGATCGAACGGGTGGTGAGGGCCATCATTCAGACCTACCGCAACCACAAGACCGTCTATGCCTTCGGCAACGGAGGGAGCGCCGCCGATGCCAACCACTTCATCACCGAACTGGTGGGCCGTTTCCGCATCGAGCGCAAGGGACTCCCGGCCTTCTCCTTCTCCACCAACGAGATCCTGATGACCTCCATCGCCAATGACTACGGGTACGAAAGCACCTTCACCCGGCAGGTGGACACCTTCGTCAAGCCCGGGGACCTGGTGGCTGCCTTTTCGACCAGCGGAAAATCGGAGAATGTCGTGCGGGCCATCCAGATGGCCAGGGGAAAGGGGGCCACCACGGTCGGTTTCACCGGATCCTCCGCCGGGAGCTTTCCCGGGCTGTGCGATCTCTGCATTCAGGTGCCTTCCGACAACACCCCACGTATCCAGGAATCCCACCTGGTGGTCGTCCATATCATCTGTGAACTGCTGGAGAAGGAGTTGGCCCTGACGGACCCGATGCAAGACCCCCCGGTTCCCGTTCGGCCCTCGGGCCAAGACCCCCATGGAAGCACGAGTCAAGAATAGCCTGGAGTGCATTCGGCGGATCGCCGGCGCGCGGGTGCTGGTGTTCGGCGACGTCATGCTGGACACCTACCTGGCTTGCCGGGCCCTGGGCGTGGCCGACGAAGCCCCCGTCCCCCTGCTGGAAATCCGAAGCCAGTCCCAGGCGCTTGGGGGAGCCGCCAACGTGGCGCGCAACCTGGCCCGGCTGGGAGCCCACACCGCCCTGATAGGAATGGTAGGAGGCGATTCCGAGGCCGAGACAGTCAAAGGGCTGCTGCGGGAATCGGGCGTGCACGGGTCCCTGCTTGAGTCCAATAGGCCGACCACTCTCAAGACCCGGGTGCTGTCGGGAGACCACTACTACCTTCGGCTGGACGAAGAAGAACTCTCGCCCTTGACCGAAGCCGAACAAGCTGCTTTGGCTGAACGAATCGAAGCTCGATTGAGCGAAGCCGATCTGCTGGTGGTCTCCGACTACGACAAGGGGTTGCTCTCTCCGGACCTGGCCGGACGGATCGAGCGGTCGGCGCGGCAGGGCGGCCGCAGGATCGTGGCCGACCTCAAGCCCCGAAACGCCCTCAACTGGCGCCACCTGGACCTGATCGCCCCCAACCTGAGCGAAGCCCGTTCCCTTTGCGCCCAACTCGATTCCGGAAGGGAGCCGGGCGATGACGTCGAGACCATTGCCGAAACGCTCAGATCCCGGATGGGCTGCGCCGTGGTTCTGAAGATGGGCAGCCAGGGCATGCTGATTGCGCCACCCTCCGGCTCCACCAGCCGCCTGGAGGCTCTCTGCCCTTCCCCGGTGGAGGTCTCGGGAGCAGGCGACACGGTGCTGGCAACGCTGGCCGCCGCCCTGGCCCTGGACTCCGATTTGCACCAGGCCGCCTGGCTGGCCAACCTGGCGGCCTCCATCTCCGTCTCCAGGCCCGGCACCCACGCCGTCTCGGCGGCCGAGCTGACCGAGGCGGTGACTCGAGCGTCGTCACGCTCCTGAGCCTGAAAGAGCCGTCGCCTGACCACAAAAACCACATCGGCGACGATATGAGATCGAACAGAGAATCGGAATGAAGCAGATCACCGCACGCTTGCCCGACACCCTCATCGAAGCCCTGGATGCTACCGCCATGCACCTGAAGCAAAGCCGAGCCGATATCGTTCGTGAAGCATTGAAACGATATCTGGAGGACCTTGACGACTTCACCGTATCGCTCGAGCGGCTGCGCGACCCCACCGACCCGGATTTGGACTGGGGTCGGGTCAAGGCTGAGCTACTCTGTTCGGACTAAGAGGAGCGCGGCCGAGGAACCCGCTTCGCATTTTTCAGGGACCGCCCCTTCGCTGTGCACGTCCGTGTCCCTCCCGCCAAAACCGACCCTGCGGTTCAGAACAGGCACACCGTTCCTGACACGAGCAGAAAGACGGCCGCCCACCTCCGAAACACCTTCTCCCCCACGCGAAGATGGACAAAGTGACCCAACAGGGTCGCCGCTACCAGAGCCGGTACCAGAGTCAGGGCCAACTGCAACCCCTGAGTGTCCAGCAGCCCCTGGTGGGCATACAATCCGAGCCGCCAGGCGTACTCGACGGCAAACAGCACGATCAGCGTCGCCCGAAATGCTGCCTTGTCCAGGGCCTGGCTTGAGAGGAAGGCCACATAGGCCGGACCGCTGGTTCCGAACATGCCTCCCAGCAATCCTCCCGCAAACCCCGCCACCAGCCCCCATCGGCTGGACACGACCGCGCGGGAGGGCGTATTTCGCAGGAAGAACAAGCCGACTCCAATGACGGCCACGCCCAGGATTATCTCCATAGGCCGGTTGGTCCAGGAGGCCAGCAACAAGACCCCCACAAGGCTACCCGGCACCGCCCCGGCCAACAGCCGCAACAGGTTGGCAGGGGCGACCTTGCGAATGGCGCCGGGCACCAGCAGTATGCTGAGAGCCACCTCCAGACAGGATTCCACCGGAACGATGAACTTCAGGGGAAAGAGCAGGGCCAGCAGGGGGATGCTGAGCAAGGCCCCTCCGAACCCGGAAAAGGAGCGGAAGAAAAAGGCAAACAGGATGATGGCCTGAGCAGCCAGCAGGGATGGACTCATGGAATTGCGGGTTTGGAGCCCTCATCGACCAAGCAGCGCCTCACCTATACTACCAACGGAGAGTTATCGCCGCTCCCATCATTCCTGCCTCCGCTATAATCCGCTATTGTAGGGACGCAACTGAACCAGAACACTTGCCATCCAGTGGCATAGCTTTGTGGCAACGCAACAACCACGCAACAGCTTCCTTCCGCACAGTTCTGGGCGCTGAGAACCTTACATGGCTGGCCAACTGTTCACCGATTACTTCCTCACCGAGGGCATCCGGGGCACAAGCGATTAGCAAAGCCTCATCTGAACGTGAGGGAACCTATTCACGGTCACCTCTCTTGACCCGAACTGGACGTTGACCTTGGATTGGAGGCCATTCTCCATCCTGATCGTCTTCCACTTCGAGCTCACCGCAGAACATAACCCGGTGCTGGTACGCACCCCAGCTCAAATTCAAGCATTGAAATATGTATAATCATATGCATAATTTGGGGAATTACATCGTTGAGTCCCTAAACAATGAGTTTCCTAGGACAGGAGAGTACAAGATGAAACAATTTCCAGTGCTTGCGATCGTTCTGGCGGTTCTGTTCGGGGCGGGCTGTAGGGATGCAGACGTAGCTTCCCGCAACCTTTCGGTGGCCGCTGATAACTTCGAGATCAGCCGGCGCATCGTGTTCTACAACGGGATCACGAACGAGTACATTCTCAACATCGAAGGTCGCTGCTCCATCGATGACCAGGGCGATCAGCTCGAAGTGACCTGCAAGAAGGGCAGGAGTGATTACGTGAAACACTTTCTCGGCTTGTCCGACAACGTGACCTACTTTGCTGAGCAGGTCGAGCCTGCTGACGTGAGCATGTACCACTATCGTGTGACATTCAAGCCGCAGGTTATCTTGCCCGACGTCGATTTTCGTGGAAGTGGCTCGGAGTTGCTGGAAAACAAGTCTGAAGCCAATCAGTAGCAGCGTGATCAGGGACTCAACAATGTAATTCCCATAATTATGCATACTGAAACTGACGATGAAATCCGTACTATTTCCATATGTGAGGCAGACAACGATGAAAAACCCCTCTCCTTCAGTAACTTCTGATGACCGCGATGAGTACTCCAAAGTGACCCAAGCGGATCTGGACCGGGCCATATCCCGTGTCGGACTCAAGCCCGCCCCACGCAAGCAACGCATCACGATCTCGCTGGACACGAGCCTTGTCGAGTATTTCAAGGCGAAGGCCGGGAAGCGCGGGTATCAGACCCTGATTAACGAGACGTTGCGGCAAGCGAAGGAACGAGAAGAGTTGGCAAGCACTTTACGCCGAGTCATTCGTGAGGAATTGCATCCCGAAAAGCGCTACGGCGGCACCTGACAATAGCGTTCAAGCGATAGTGTTTCCGCTACGCTCGACCCTGCTTGTATCTGCGAGGCTTTGTCTTGGCGTGAACAGGCCATACTTGGGCATGGTCACATCGGTAGGTCAGCCGAGTCGAACCCAAGAGAGAGGAGGCCGGAAATGGATAGATTGAGAAACGCTGCTTTGCTGACGCGGCTGATAGAGGGATTGTGCGGCAAAGGAGATTGGTGCGGCGAAACTCACGTTCAGAAAACGGCATTCTTCGTGCAGGAACTACTGGGTGTCCCCCTGGAATTTCAATTCATCCTGTATAAGCACGGTCCATTCTCTTTCGGTTTGAGGGATGAACTTACGGCCTTGCGGGCGGACGGTCTGCTGGAACTTGAGCCGCGACCCTACGGTGCACAGCTTGTTCCCACGAAACAATGTGAGTACATCCAAGGATTCTATCCGAAGACCATGGCGAAGTACGAAAGAAGCATAGGATTTGTGGTCGAGAGTCTCGGCGGAAAACGGGTAGCTGAACTCGAACGTCTCGCCACGGCATTCTTTGTCAGCAGGCGTTTGAAAGAAGGGAAGTCGGTTTTCGTCAGGGCCAACAAGGTCACGGAACTCAAACCCCATATCACAACAGAGAAGGCTCGTGACGCGGTACGGGAAGTGGACCGGATCGCCATCGCGGCAGCCGCCGAGATACAGGCGGCCATCGGCGCTGGCAAGCATAGTGGAGCCAAGACCATGGCAACGGAGTAGCGGCCTATTTTTCGGGGGTATCGCAGATCGGCAAGGGGGAGTCGAGCCGCGCTGGCGTGTTGCGATCGTCAAATTAGCTTGATCTATGACTGTCTCAATGAGCCCACCCCCCCATCACCGGAAAAACCCCCGCCAGGCGACGTCGACCAGGGTGTGGAGCAGGGCCGGGGCCATCAGGTTGCGGGTCCTGGCGTAGGCTCGGCCGTAGACCAGCCCGGCAAGGGTGGCCAGCAGGAAGTAGCGCCAGTCGGGGCTGGGGCCGTTGTTGAGATGGGCGGCCCCGAAGATGAGCGACGCCACCCCCAGGGCCACGGCGGGGCGGCCGATCGCTTTTTCCAGGAGGTTCTGAATGATGCCTCGGAACAGCAGCTCCTCGGGAATGCCGATAAATATGAATATCCCCAGGGCCATGGGCAGGAGGGCCCCGGGTG
>JAPVWS010000483.1 GCA_027493295.1 Candidatus Versatilivorator vitaminiformans
AAGCGATTGGAAATGACGCTGAAGGCCGGAGACCGCATCCTGTTCGGCAAGTATTCCGGCTCCGAGGTGACCCTGGATGGCGAGGAGTACCTCATCATGAAGGAGGAGGATGTCTTGGCGATCCTGGAGTCCGAGTAGGCCGGCTCGACCGGTAGCGGTCAAGCGGCCTCAGCAGGAAAATTTCGGGCCTGCAGGCCCATTTGGATGACTGGTAAGGAGAAAATTCATGGCTAAGCAGATTGTAAGCGGGGAAGATTCCCGACAGGCGGTCCTCCGCGGAGTAAACCAGTTGGCGGACGCAGTAAAGATTACCCTGGGACCCAGGGGACGCAATGTGGTTCTGGATAAGAAGTTCGGATCCCCGACCATCACCAAGGACGGCGTGACCGTGGCCAAGGAAGTTGAACTGGAGGATGCTCTGGAGAACATGGGCGCGCAAATGGTCCGGGAGGTGGCTTCCAAGACCAGCGACGTGGCCGGTGACGGTACCACCACGGCCACCGTGTTGGCGCAGGCCATCTTGCGTGAGGGGATCAAGACGGTTGCAGCCGGGGCCAACCCCATGGCCTTGAAACGCGGAATCGACCATGCCGTCGAAGGCGCGGTTCAGCAGATTGAGAAGTTATCCAGCCCGGTAAAGGGTGAAATGATCGCCCAGGTCGGCACCATCTCGGCCAACGGCGACTCCGAAATCGGAGCCATCATTGCCGAAGCCATGAACAAGGTCGGCAAGGATGGCGTGATCACCGTCGAGGAAGCCAAGTCCATGGACACCTCCCTGGAGATCGTGGAAGGGATGCAGTTCGACCGAGGATATCTCTCTCCCTACTTTGTCACCGACTCCGATCGGATGGAATGTGTGCTGGAAGACGTCTTTCTGCTGATTCACGAGAAGAAGATCAGCAACATGAAGGACCTGTTGCCCATTCTCGAGCAGGTGGCCAAGGTGGGAAGACCTTTCATGATCATCGCCGAGGAAGTCGAGGGCGAGGCGCTGGCCACTCTGGTGGTCAACAAGCTCAGAGGGACCTTGAATGGTGCTGCCGTGAAGGCCCCCGGTTTCGGAGACCGGCGCAAGGCCATGCTGGAAGACATCGCGATCCTGACCGGAGGCAAGGCCATCACCGAGGACCTTGGACTCAAGCTGGAGAATCTCCGCCTGGAGGATTTGGGGCGAGCCAAGCGTGTGGTGATCGACAAGGATAATACCACCATCGTGGAGGGTGCCGGCCAGTCCGCGGAAATCGAAGGCCGAGTACGGCAGATTCGTGCCCAGGTCGAGGAAACCACCTCCGACTACGATCGTGAAAAGCTGCAGGAGCGACTGGCCAAGCTGGTGGGAGGTGTGGCCGTGATCAGAGTGGGAGCCGCCACCGAGACCGAGCTCAAGGAAAAGAAAGCTCGCGTGGAAGACGCCATGCATGCCACCCGGGCCGCCGTGGAGGAAGGCATCGTTCCGGGTGGAGGAGTCACCTTCCTCAAGGGGATTCCGGCTCTGAAAGAGCTCCAGCTCGAGGAAGATGAACAGATCGGCGTCCAGATTGTCGTGAGAGCGCTGGAGGAACCTCTTCGACAGATCGCCGCCAATGCCGGTATCGAAGGTGCGGTGATGGTGGAGGAGGTGAAGGCCGGTGAGCAGGACAGCTACGGGCTCAATGCGGAAACCGGAGCACTCGAGGACCTGACCGCTGCCGGCATCATCGATCCGGCCAAGGTCACCCGAACCGCACTTCAGAATGCCGCCTCCGTGGCCGGCTTGCTGTTGACCACCGAGGCTCTGGTCTCCGAGCTTCCGGAGGAGAAAAAGCCGGAGCCGCCCATGCCGCACGGCCACGGCGACATGTACTAAGCGCGCATTTCAGGTGAGAGGCGGTCCGTGCCGAAACTGCCGGCCGGACCGCCTCTTCTTTCTTTCACTCCCGCCCTCCCAACACACTTCCGTGCCCCTTTGTCATGAAACCTTTCACCAGAGTGCATTGGACGGTAACCCTTACCGTCCTGGCCAGTCTGCTACTCCTGTTGATCCCTTTCTGCGGTATGGCCTTCGGATGCGGCTGCACCTGGCTTTGGGACGGAGCAGCCGCCCACTGCAACGTCTTTGAGCCCGGACCGCCCAATTGTCCCTGGTGCGCCCATGGAGCCGTGGCGGGCACGGTGGCCACCCTGGGAATCGGCGCCTGCCAACTGCTGCTGGCGTTTCTGACCCTGAAACGAACTGCCAATCCTGTTCTGGCCTGTGTCGTCGGCGTGGCGACCCTGGTTCCGGCCGGGGTGTTTTTTGCCTGGCTGACGCGGCTGCTGGGGTTGTAGCTCAAAATTGGGCGAGTGTTGGTGGTTATTGGAACAGTTCGGCATGGGTGCCGACCCGGACAAAGTTGATGGTACCGGCAGGGCCGGGCGAATCGTTGAGCTGGTAAATCAACAGGAAGTCACCACCCACATGGCATTCCCGGTAGTTCGACCATGGGCCTTTCAGGGGGTGATCCCTCCGTTCGGGACCGAGGGGAGCATCGTTTGCAATTAGAAGCAGCATAACAGCCTTCAGCCGTTTCATATCGTATCGGCCGGAACGCGAAAGCCGTTCCCAATCCCTAAGGAAGTCCCGGGTATAATCCGCCCGGCGCGGCGGGCGAGATCGTTTACTGGCGGCTGGCTTTTTCAAGTTCCGTAAACATCTCCTCCGCGCTTCCGAATCGCGTTTTGCCCTGCTTCATCATTTCTTCCGACTCGGCCATGGCCTTTTGGGTCCGTGCATTGGGAACCTTGAGTTCGAGAGGGAAGGCCTGATCGGCCGCGATGCGGTGAAACAACAGGCGCACGGCATCGGAAGCCGACAACCCCATTGCCGCCAGAGCCTCGGTTGCCTTCTGTTTCAGCTCGTTATCCATCCGGACATGGAGCATGGAACTCTGTGTACTCATTTTATGCCTCCTGTATCTCATTTGAGTTATGCCAGACTGCCGGGGTTCTGTCAATAGACCGCGATCAGGCAACCGTTCTGTTGCTGGCCATCTTCGGGATTTTGGCGAAGAATGCGGACTCCTGCGTTGTGTTATGATTCGCTGAAGTTTGTGGATTCCGGTTAATCCTCTACTCCCTGCCGAGAAATGTGGACCGGGGCCGCGCCCAAAAGTAAGTAATCCTTCGTCAGGCTCAAGATGGCCTCCTGTTCAGCAATGGTGCGGGGTTCAAACAGCAACTCCTGAGTTCGACGCCTTCGAGGTGGAATCAGCATCATGGCGACCCTTCTGGATGACTTTCTGGCTGGAGAACTGGAGAGCCTGAGACTCAGGAAGCTTTACCGGGATCTCAAGGTTCTGGAAGGGCAACAACTGCCACAGGCTCAGTTCGATGGACGGTCTGTGGTCAACCTTTCCTCCAACAACTATCTGGGACTCAATACCCACCCCCGGCTCATGGAAGCCTCCGCTCGGGCCCTGCGTGAGCTCGGCGTTGGATCGGGCGCGGTCAGAACCATCGCCGGGACCATGCGGGTTCACATGGAGCTGGAAGAAAAGATTGCCCGGTTCAAGCGGGTGGAGGCCAGCGTGGTCTTTCAATCGGGATTTGCCGCCAACGCCGGCACGGTATCTTCGATTCTGGGCAAGGGAGACCTGATCATCTCGGACGAGCTCAACCATGCCAGCATCATTGACGGTTGCCGGCTGTCGCGCGCTCGGATCCGGGTCTATCCCCACAAGGATACCCGGGCGCTGGAAGGAATTCTGGCCGAGGTTCAATCGCTGCCCGGCAGGAAACTGGTGGTCACAGACGGCGTATTCTCAATGGATGGCGATGTGGCGCCGCTCCCCCGAATCGTAGAGTTGGCGGAAAAATACGGCGCCATGATGATGGTGGATGATGCGCACGCCAGCGGGGTCATGGGCAATTGCGGTCGCGGCACGGTGGACCACTTCGGTTTGCACGGCCGGGTGGACATTCAGGTGGGCACCCTTTCCAAGGCCGTTGGATCTCTGGGCGGGTACGTCTGCGGGAGTCGCGCACTGATCGAGTACCTCTACCATCGCGCCCGGCCCTTTCTTTTTTCCACCTCCCATCCTCCAGCGGTGGCGGCCTCCTGCCTGGCAGCCTTCGAGGTTCTGGAAGAGGAGCCTGCCCTGATCGAACGCTTGTGGGATAACACCCGCTTCTTCAAGGCCGGCTTGACCCGCCTGGGTTTCGACACCGGCGCCAGCGAAACACCCATCACCCCGATCATCGTTGGTCAGGGAGAGTTGGCCATGAAGTTTTCGGACCAGCTATTCGAGCAGGGAGTGTTCGCTCAGGGAATCGGTTATCCGACCGTGCCGGAGGAAAAGTCTCGTATCCGCACTATTGTGACCGCCACCCATACCCGGGAGCAGCTCGAATTCGCCCTGGAGGTCTTGGCCAGGGTCGGTCGCCGGCTGGGGATCATCTCGGGGTAGCCGTGGCCGGATGGTTTCCCTGCTCTGCCACGATCCATTCATCGCTGTGGACAGGCCTGCATCCATGAAGAAAGGAAGGCTCATGAAAGAGTTCAATCCCCCGAAGCGCATCCTGATGGGACCCGGTCCCAGCGACGTGGATCCGCGTGTGCTCAGTGCGCTTTCCGCCCCGCTGGTGGGTCACTTGGATCCCTCGTTCCTGAGGGTCATGGATGATATCCAGCAGTTGCTGCGGATGGTTTTTGAAACCGGGAATCGTTTGACCATTCCCATATCCGCCACCGGGAGCGCGGGAATGGAGGCCGCTTTCGTGAACCTGGTCGAGCCCGGAGACCCGGTGGTGGTTTGTGTGAACGGAGTTTTCGGCGAGCGGATGAGCGATATTGTAACCCGCTGTGGCGGGAAGCTGACCCGGGTGGAAGCCGAATGGGGTCGCGGCTTTGACATGGAGGAAGTCCGACAAGCCTTGCATCGGACCCGTCCCAGGATCCTGGCGGCTGTCCAGGCGGAAACCTCCACAGGAGTATTGACCCCGCCTGCCAGGCTGAGGGAGGTCTTGAGGGAGTTCCCGGAAACACTCCTGCTGCTGGACTGTGTCACTTCTCTGGGCGGACATCCGGTGGGCATCGACCAACATGGGGTCGATTTCGCCTATAGCGGGACCCAGAAGTGCTTGAGCTGCCCTCCGGGACTGGCCCCCATTACGGTCTCGGATCGGGCCGTGGAGAGGATTCGCCGGAGAAAAAACAAGGTGCAAAGCTGGTATCTCGACCTGACCATGGTTGAAAAGTACTGGGGTGACGACCGCACCTACCACCACACGGCTCCGATTTCCATGAACTATGCGCTCCGGGAATCCCTGCGACTGGTTGTCGAGGAAGGGCTCCGGAACCGTTTCGATCGCCACCGCTTGAATCATCGAGCACTGGCGGCGGGGGTGGAGGCCATGGGTTTGGAGATGCTGGTCCAACCGGAAGACCGTCTATGGGTGTTGAATACGGTCCGCGTGCCCGATGGAATAGCGGATGCCGCCGTTCGCTCCCGGCTGTTGAGGGACTTCGGCATCGAGATCGGCGGAGGGTTGGGACCGCTGAAAGACAGGATCTGGCGGGTGGGGTTGATGGGAACCTCCTCCCATGCGAACAACGTGCTGATGTTGCTGAACGCCCTGGAGCGCATTCTCAGGCAGGATGGGTTCCAAATGGCCCCGGGCAGCGGAGTGGAGGCCGCTTCCGCGGTCTTCGACCAGGATGAGTCAACCGAGTGTTCGGGATAACCCACACGACGAGTGGAGAGTGAAGAGTGGTCAGGAGAGAATTTCGGGAACCGTCAAGCGTCCGCTGACCTGGCTGCGCTTGTTTGACGGACTGCGACGAGACCGACACGATGCTTTGCATGTCGATCCAATAGCTCTTCACTCTCCACTCTCCACTCTTCACTCTCCACTTTTCACTTGGTCGCACCTCCGTTCCATAGGACGGGGCCGCTGATAAAGGGCGACACAGCGGTGTTACAGGCAGGTCAATCGCCGGCCGGGCCGCGGTGGGTCAGCTTCCGGAAAACACCCGGGTCCAATTGCGGCCGATGGTGGGACTCTCCCACCTCCCAAACCACCAAATAGACCAGTTGCAGGATTTTTTCCAGCTTGTTGAAGTTGATCTTGTTGGCCGTATCGGTGGTCTGATGATAGTCGGGATGGAAGCCGGTAAACAGGAACAGCGCGGGAGTGCCCTGTTTCAGGAAAGGCCAGTGATCGCTGCGGCGCATCAAGTCCATGGACCTGGCTTCCGCGGGAAATCTCAGATCCAGGCCGGTTCTGGCGTTGCTGCGCTCCAGGAGGTCCCGTAGCATGGGTGCCACCGACGCTCCGAAGACGTTCAGCGAATTGCGGTTGTCCCTTTCCCTTTGACCGGGGAGATCGCCCACCAGATTGGCGGCGTGCTGGGCATTCCGCCCGATCATGTCCATCTGGAACATGGCCACCGTCTGTTGGAGCGGCACCGGAGGGCGATGGACGTAGTTTCGAGATCCCAGCAGTCCCATTTCTTCAGCGCCCCAAGCGGCCAGCAGTATGCTTCTCCCGGGTTTGTCCGGGTTCTCCTGGAAGGCCTCCGAGAGTTCGAGCAGCGCCGTAGTGCCGGAAGCATTGTCGTCGGCTCCCCAGAATATCCGGCCCTTCTCATCCACACCCATATGATCGTGATGGGCTCCCAGGATGATGAACTCGTCCTTGAGAGCAGGGTCCGATCCCGGAATATGCCCAATCACGTTGTATCCCTGGAGTTGTCTCCTGCGATAGGAGACTTGCATGTCAATTTGCCCTTGGAGGGGATAGCTCTGAGCCCGACCGGTCCGGTCAATCAGGTCCTGCAACATCTCGAGGGACCGGGACGGCGTTTCGGGTCCTTCCGCTTGCCCCAGCAGTCGTTCTCCGGCTGCGAAAGTCATTCTCACCACCGGAATGGAGAGGGTATCCAGCCGATCCGACAGGTGGGCCCTGGCGTGGCGAAAGTTGAAGCGTGGAGAAGGAAGTTCCTTCCCCGGGGCCTGTACCAGCACCAAGCCGCACGCCCCCCGCGCCGCGGCCCCAAGGGATTTCTCCACGGGGTCGGAGTAGTCGGATGTTCCAACCCGGCGAAAGGCAATGTCGGGGGGGCCTCCGCTGAGCATGATCGCGACCTTGTCCTCGAGGTCGATCCCCTGGAAATCGTCATAATCAAGATCGGGCGCCGTCAGTCCATATCCGACGAAGACGGCTTGCTTGCCTTGCACCGATGCGTCCGGTCCCCAGGAAGCCGGCAGGAAATCCTCACCACTTTGGAAGGAGACCACTGAACCCCGGGTGTTCGTGAAAACCAACTGACCGGAATTTCGAGGAAGCGCCTGGCTGATCCCAAAGGAATGGATGTAATCCGTGGATTGGGGCGCCGGGAGCAGGCCATTGCCCTCGAAGACGCTGGCGATGTAGGCCGCGGTAAGCTCGGCCTCGGGGCTGCCCGTCGCCCGTCCCTTGAAATGGGAGGACGATAGAAACTTCAGTCTGGCCCGGATACGTTCCTGGCGGATCGACTTCAATCCGAGAGAAATCTTTTCAAAGGAGATTGCCTCCAGCAGGCCGGGCAGCAGGAGCCCCAGAACGAGGCTGGGCAGCAGCAATCGGGATGAGGTGAGATAGTCGGCTCTTGACTTCGTGGCGCCCTCCGCATTGCTGGCGTCGACTTGGCTAGGAGCTTGCCGAGCGCGGCTGGATCCAGCGTTGGTAAGCTTCCGGAGTGTCTACGTCGATCAGGATTTCATCCGACTTCCATTCCAAGTGGTGGATCTGCCGGCGATGCTGCCTGACCACAGCGACGGCCCCTTCGTCCGGACTGGCGGCGAGCAGCTCGGGAAACAGTTCCCGGGCGAACAGGACCGGATGCCCTCGCCTCCTTTGATAACTGGGAATCACAATCGGATGACCCCCTTGGCTGAAGCACCCGATCAGCCCGTCGATCAAGGAACACTCGACCAGGGGATGGTCGACCAGGAACATCATCAAACCGTCGCAAGTCTCGGGGGCCAGAGCCCGGATGCCGGTTTGCAGGGAGGAGAGTTGTCCTTCCCGGTATCGGGAGTTGATGACGGTTGCCGGCTCCAGGTCCGGCAGACGGTCCAGGATGACTTCGGGCTTGTGACCCAGCACGATCTTCAGGTCCACCAGCCGTGAGGCCCGAATCTGGTGGACGATATGCTCCAGGAAGGTGGTGCCGAAGATCGGGAGCAAGGCCTTGGGCCGCCCCATGCGCTGCGACCGACCCGCGGCCAGAATGATGCCGCTGACCCGTTTGTCCATGGGAGTCGTCAATTTGCCGCGGGCTCCTGAGGGTCGAGATCGGAGTCGTCCCGGGGATAAGAGCCCAGAATCTTCAAGTACCCCGCCAATTCTCGCAGATGGGCCATGGCCCTTTTGCAGTGCCTGTCTTGCAGGCTGCCGGAGAAGTCGACGTAAAACAGATATTCCCAGGGCTTGCCGTGCAAGGGACGGGACTCGATCTTGTAGAGGTCGATATCTCGCAGCGCGAAAACGCTCATCGAACGAAAAAGGGCCCCGGGAACATTACGGATGGAAAAAACAATGGACGTCTTGTTGGCATCGGGCACTTTGTGGCGCCCCTTTGCCAGCAATAGGAACCGGGTGAAGTTGGCGAAGTCGTCCTGAAGATTCTTTCGCACGATGGTCATGCCGTACAAACGGGCGGCCAGGTCGCTCGCGATTGCGGCGCCGTCCAGGATTTTCTCTTCCTTGATTTTCTTGACGCTGCCCGCGGTGTCGTAGGTCGGGATGATTTTCAGCTTACCCAGCCGGGCGGTGTTTCTGCGGCACTGCATGAGCGCCTGGGGGTGTGAAAAGACGCGACGGATTTGAGAAAGCCCGACCCCGGGGTTGGCGATCAAGTGGTGCAGGATGCGAAGTTTCAGTTCTCCAATAATCGTGAGTCGGTGGCGTAACAGGAGATCGTAGTTTTGGTGGATGCTGCCGGCCAGCGAGTTTTCAATGGGAATGACCCCGAATGTCGCCTCTTCCCGCTGGACTCTCTGAAATACCAGGTCAAAGGTCTCACAG
Source organism: Candidatus Versatilivorator vitaminiformans (assembly GCA_027493295.1). Classification (GTDB taxonomy): domain Bacteria; phylum Acidobacteriota; class Terriglobia; order Versatilivoradales; family Versatilivoraceae; genus Versatilivorator; species Versatilivorator vitaminiformans. The sequence goes on from JAPVWS010000483.1 coordinate 9,031, forward strand.
GGAATCAGGTGCCTGACGCTGGGGAAAAAGCGCCGGGAGGCGATCTCACTGTATGCCCCCGGCTCGCCCTGGTAGGCAACCACGCAATCTCGACCAGGCGGCATGGTGGTTCTGCCTCCGGTAAGTCAGGCCCGGGACATCGCTCCTCTTCAATCCCGGGAAATGAACGAATGCGGCAGCTCCCGCGGGGAACCGGCCGGGTTACGGGTTCCATTGACAAAGTGGAATCCGTTGCTCGACAATGTGTTGCCCTGCATTGGGTCGCCGAGGAAGGTCCATCGAAAGCGATTTTGGCGCCGGGAGGAGCAGTCTGATGCAAATTTTGCCGTTTCGGGGTTACCGCTACAACCCAAACCGTATTCCCAATCTGGACGACGTGATCTCCCTGCCCTACGATCAGTTCAAGGGCTCCCGGGACGACCGGTTTCACCAGCGGCATCCCTTTAACATCGCTCATCTTATCATGAACCCCCAGACCAGTGAGGATTCCCCGTCCTGGAATCGATATACCCGGTCCAAGTCCTTGTTGGGTCAATGGTTGAAAGAATCGATCTTCCTGCAGGACGATCAGCCCAGCATCTATCCCTACTTTCAGGATTTCTCCCTGGTCGGAGGGCCTACCCTGACCCGCAAGGGATTCATAGCCCTGGGCGAAGTTACCGATTACTCCCAGGGTATGGTGCGGCCCCATGAGCGCACCATGACCAAGCCCAAGCAGGATCGCCTGGAGCTGCTGCGCTCCACCCGGGTCGACTCGGGAATCATCTTTGTCCTCTACTCGGATCCGGAAGGGGAGATCGAGGCGCTCCTGGATGAGGTGACCGGAGACCATCCTGCCATGACGGCAGCCGGCCCGGACAGGATGTCGAATCGGTTGTGGCAGGTGTCGGACCCGACGGTGATCTTGCGAATCCGGCGGGCCATGCAGGACAGGCCCGTAATCATCGCCGATGGTCACCATCGTTACGAAGTTGCGGTGGAGTTCAGCCGGGAGGCCATGAGGCGGCGGTCGGAGGACCCGGCTTGGGAAAACTATCGATACAAGCTCTTCAGCTTTGTTCGACTAGAGTCTCCGGCAATCGCCATCCTGCCTATCCATCGCATCCTGAGACATCTGGAAGGGTTTGAGCCGTCCCGCTTTCTTCAGCAACTCGAGTTGTTCTTTTCGATTGAGGCGACCGAGGTCGCCGGCGGCGTTCCGCCCGGAACGCTTGAGAAGTTGCTGCGCCGAATGCAGCAACAGCAGGCCGCGGGGCATGCGGCAATGGGAGTCTATCTGCCCGGGCTGAACCGGTTGGCCCTGCTGACGTTCCGTGGCGAGAGAGCCAAAAAACTGGATTGGCCGACAGACAAGTCCGAGACCTGGCGTCAATTGGATGTGTCTATCCTGCAGGTGGCGATATTGGACCGGATACTCAATCTCGGCGAGCGGGAGCTGGCCCAGGGAGACTTTGTAGAGTATGTCAGTGAAGCCCGCGAGGCTGTCCTCAAGGCAGCGGACGGCTCCTGCCAATGCGTCATTCTGCTGAATCCCACCCCCATGAAGCAGGTCGAGGCCGTGGTGGAGGCCGGAGACCTGCTGCCCCAGAAGACCACCCACTTTCACCCCAAGCTCATGGAAGGCCTGGTGTTTGCCAAGCACCTCTGACCCGCATTTCTCAACAAGGGGCGCCACGAGTACAAACCCCGGTTGGGTGCGACTTGGTGAAAACTGCTGTTTAACCACAAAAGGCACAAAGGGCACAAATTGTGTTTTTGTGCCTTTTGTGGCCATTCCCGGAAAAGACTCTGCCGCAGAATTTTGCAAACCCCTCCTCTTTCCGTCTTTCTCAGGAGCACGTCACGGAACCTTCTCGGGACTATTCCAACCCTTGGTGATTCCTCTTTTGGCCTTTGTGGATAACGCTCAGCTATTTCCGGTTACCCCATTCGCCGGGTCGCTTCCGAAAAAGCACTCGGCTGTTCTTGCCATAGACCGAGCTGGAAGAGTCGAAGATGAATTGGCGGCATATTCCCCGGCGGGCCAGGTCCAGCATGCCCTGAAGGTTGACTCGTTCATACAACCGGGGCTGGGCCAGCGAAGATCGAACGCCAGTTCGCACCGCCAGGTGGGAGCCGATGAAACCGGCGCAGCCGGTCCGCAGAATGGAGGTTCCCGGGGAAATTCCGGGAGTGGGGTTCAATGGATTTCCAGCATCCGGTCCACCGCCCGCTTGGCTTTCAGACGGATTTCCTCCGGGACGTCGATGACATATCGGTTCTGAAGGAGTGAATCGAGGGTGTCCTGCAGGGTGATCTGATTCATGTGGGGACAACGAACGCTGCACAGGCGGAGCATCTCCTTGTCGGGGTTTTCGGCCGCGACGTTGTCTGCCATGCTGCATTCGGTCAACAGGAGATAGCGGGGGGACCGAGCCTGTTCCACGAAGCGAATCATGGCCGAGGTGCTTCCCGAAAAATCGGATGCCTCAACCACTTCCGGACTGCACTCGGGGTGAGCCAGGACCACCACGTCGGGGAACTGCCGGCGCACGTTCTCGATATCTTCCACGTTGAATTTCTCGTGAACCTCGCACTTGCCGTGCCAGCCGAGGAGCTGGTAGTCCATGTGAGGATCCTGCTTTTCCTTGGCAATGGGCCTGTCGGTGGGAAAAATAATGTGCTTGCCGCTTTCGCGAGCCACGTTTCTGGCCAGGTATTCGTCCGGAAGAAAGATGACCGTCTCTGTATTAAACGATTCAATGACCGCCAGGGCGTTGCTGGAAGTGCAGCAAACGTCGCTTTCGGCCTTGATGTCGGCGTAGGTGTTGACGTAGGTCACCACTGGAACGCCTGGAAATCGCTCGCGCAACTCCCGGACATCCTCGGCTGTGATGCTGGCCGCCAGGGAACAGCCTGCCTCCAGCGAGGGGATCAGCACCGTTTTCTCCGGACTCAGGATCTTGGCGGTTTCCGCCATGAAGCGGACTCCGCAAAACACGATGGGGTCGCCGTCGGCGGTAGCAGCCAGGCGGCTCAGTTCCAAGGAATCTCCGGTGAAATCGGGTACTGAATGGTACAGCCCGGGTTCCATGTAGTTGTGCCCCAGGATCACTGCGCCCAGGTCGCTCTTCAACTGGTTGATGCGGCAAGCCAATTCGGCCTTGGCCCGGATTTCAAAATCGGGCAGGACATCGTGCAGCTTCTCCCGGAGGAGATCATAGGTTTGCAAGGCGTCGTCGGTCATTGGACTTCAATCTGCCTCCGGGCAGAACCGGCAGGCAATGAGAACTGTCGTCGTGCAGGAAAACCAGTATAACGCCTTCAATCGTGACCGCGCAACCGCAGCTCCCGGCGCCAGCGGGCATAGGCGGCGACGTCCTTCCACCTCACGTTACCGAGACTATTGTCTCCGTAGGCCGTCTCCATTCTCCATCGGAGGTAGTCTTTGGGTGGTAACGGTAGAAAAGGCAAGCGGCGATACCAACCTCGGTCGCGGAAAGTCCAGCAGATTCGAATGAGTTCCAAGAGAACCATCACGGTCGGTTTCCCTTTGCCCGACGCATCCTTCAGGAAAAATCACGCATGGTCCGATCGTTGCGGATTTCCCGTTCCAGCCGTTCGGCGAACTGCAAATCGTATTCCTTGTGCTCGGGAGAGGGGTGGCAGTCCCGGTACTTCGTATAGCAATGGTAGCAGATGGTCAGCTTGGGAAACTTTCGAAAGTACCGGTCAAAGCCAAGCAGGCCTGGAACCAGGCTGATTCCATAAGTCCAGTAAGCCAGCCCCAGTCCCAGCAGCAGATAGACCAGACCCATCAACTTCCGTGGCTCCTCGCGCACGTAGAAGTCTTCCCGGCCGCAGACCGCACAACGGTCGACACGGTTCCGGGTGAGGTGTGCCGGGGTAAACCGAAGGGGCTGCACGGTGCCGCAGGAGCGGCAGGCCACGGGAACGCCCTTCTCCTGCGGTCGAACCTGGCATTCTCCATAGCAGCGCCGGCACAGAAAGGTAATCCGCATAATCAAACCCTAATGCCTTCCCCGCCGTGTTTTGCGGAACAAACCGAGGAGAAACGGCCGGCTGGTAGTGGAGACGAACCACAACTTAACACGAATAGACACGAGGACCGATGGACCTGTTTCAATGACGAACGGCACCCAAACGTTTGTGCAATGTTGTCCCTTGGTGTCACGAGGTCATGGGATGAAGCCCCCCGGGAGTGCGGGAGTCCCGTCCGCCACGCGGCAGGTCGATCGAGACGGACAATCCATTCAACATCGATGTACAGGATGCACAGGATTAACGGGACGAGAGTTTCCTGCACGAGAAGCCAGCTCGAGCGATGATCCCATGCGCATTTGCGAATTCCCGGAATTGAAAGCCAGCCGTTTCCTGAAAAAAATCCTGTGCATCCTGTGCATCCATGTAAATCAAAAATCCAGTCATGCTTGAGCCTTTTGCGCTGCGAATCTTGCGAAAAGCTCGCTCGACTTTGAACCGGTTTCCAGCCAACAGAAGTCATGGGATGAAGCGTACCCGAGGGCGCGGGCCGGGTTGCCGGGCCACAGCCCTGTCGATGCGGCAGAGCCGTCCCGCTTCGTGGTCCTTCGTGTAACTTCGTGGATAACTCTTTTTTCTTTTGTTTCAAATAAGTCCCGGAACCCCCGGCGGGCTAGATGTCCAGGAACACCTGCAACCAATGGCCCGACCCACTCCGGTGGATTTCGAGCTGGTGGTAGGTGATGGCCTTGACGTCCAGACGCACGGTGTGGCGCAGGCGATCGAACGGCTCTCCTCGAACCTGTGCCTCCAGGAGACGGGAAGATACCCGTGCAATCTTGAAGTCTCGTGGGACGAATTTCAAACCGTCGTAGAGGTAGAGCACCTCGTTCAACCACCTGACCAGAAGTTGCTGATGGTCTCCCGCCTCGATTTTCACCGCCCTCGACTCGACCAGCCGTACGGAGTCCAGGTCGATAATCACGGACACAAGCCCGCAGGCCGCCTGCTCAAAGGTTTCAGCCAACGTGTTTCCACGGGCTTCGACCCCCAAGTCGGCGGGGTGGTCCAGGATTCGGTAGCCGGCTTCCATTGTCCTACTGGTTTCCCTCCAACATCCGGGAGGCATAGACGGGCGGAGAGTGGGTTACCCGGGAAGATCCACCCAAAGGGAATTGTTCCGAGTGGTGATCTCTTCCACTTCGGGCCCGGCCAGCAGCTGCAGGTGAAGCCTTGGGCCGTCGCTGGCAGCCCGCAATCCGCTGACGGGAACCACCGTGGTCTTGGGGCGCAGGTCCAGCGGAGCCGGCAGCGAGGAGATCCGGCGTTCGAAAATCACGTTTCCCCTGGCATTCCGGATCTGCAGCCTGAAGGGTTGCGAAGGGGCAGAACCCAGGTTGTGGAGCGTCACTGTCCCCTGGTCGTTGTCAGCTTCGTATTGAAAGTCTTGCGGGCCCAAGGCCAGGTCGGGAAGCTGCCAGACCGGAGTTCCCTTCTCTTTCTGGCTGGCTTTGATAATGGTTGACTTTCCCCCGCGCAGTGTCAAGGGAATGGAACTGTGACGCTTGAGCCGCAGAATCCTGCGGGTGAGGCCCAGGTCGACCTGTCCGTCGTCATTGAGATCCAGGCCCTCGGTCACGTCGTAGGTGCCGCTTTCCAACTGCCACACCCGCATCCGGACGTCTTTCAGGGTCTCGCCCAAATTGAAGACGGTGACCTCCAGAGCATCGGGCTTGGCCAGGGAGACCAGGGCGGCCACCTGCCCGCGGGTATTCTCCCAGCTCAGCGCGTGTCCCGCGTAAATCTGTTGGTCTGCATGGGCGATTCCGCCCAGGCGGGCCCGCTGGGTGGCCCGGTGCGGAATAAAGACACCGGCCGGGCTTGGTTCCGCCTCGGTATAAAGAGTTCGGTTCTGTTCCAGGTGCTTGAGCAGCGCTGCCTGGTAGTCGAGCAGGTAGCCCTTGCTTCCGGTAGCCTCGTAGGCATATTGACGCGACAGCAGCGCCGCCTCTCTGAAGTGCAGATGGCGGTTCCAGAGGTTCAGCCGGGGAAGCAGACTCAGAAAGGGGCCGGCCGTGGCAGCCTCCGGCAGAAACGGTTGCCACCGTGCCGCGGTCGTCTGGGCAGTGTCCGTATGGCCGGTCTTTACCAGCCTGCCCAGGGGCCGCAGGTATGCGGGGTCGCCGGTCACCCGGAAGACTCCCCACATCAGGTCCAGCAGGGGGCGACCGGGCAGTCCTCTGCTCAGGGCCTCGTCGGTAGGAAAGTGGATGGCCAGGGTCAGTCTCGGATAGCGGTCATTCTTCCAGTGCTCCAGCCGCGCCGCGGCATACTCCTTCAAATGGTCGACCAGGATCGGATTGCGATTGTACTCGGCTAGCGTCAGGGCCGAGTGCCAGAGGAGAGGACTCCAGGCCTCTTCCCGGGCGTGGATTCCCTGGCGCACCGATTCGGTAGCGCTCAGTCGGGAGGTTTGAAAATGGCGGTGGCCTGCCGGGTTGACGGCGGTAAGGCGATCCAGGTGACGGGAATTCTCCATCAGCAATTCGATCCAGCGGGGATTGCCGTAGTCCAGCAGGGCCAGCATCGGAGCCAGGCTCAATCCCGACTGGTAAGCCTGGCGGACGGACTGAACTTGACGGTTGAATCCCTTTTCCAGAGTCCCGTCGCGCATGCGGGACTCCATCAGAGAGGTCAGGGACTCCTTGAGTCGGGGTGCCGGGCCCTCCATCAGTGCGATCCCCGGCCAATGGGCCGCCAGTCGGGTGTCCCCGTCGAGTCCGCCTCCGAACGCTCCGTCCCGGAGTTGCCGATTGTCGATCCACCAGCC